>NZ_JAZTXC010000143.1:0-16234 GCF_045636185.1 Methanobrevibacter sp.
TGAGTTACTCAAACAGGATTATGATGTAAAATATGATGATATCTTTAAAAACCAGACTCCAAGAAAACTGGCCAGCTTCCTGTCCGGTGATGAAATAGATGAAGACTTGGATGTGGACATCATTGAAAACTATGACTACACCAAAATCAACAATCTCCTTGAGGAAAATACCTTTGAAAACTTTGCTCAGGGCAGAAATACCGAATTGGGTAACGTATTGCTTACTGGAGTTACCGGTTTCCTCGGTGTTCACGTATTGTATGAATACCTCAAAAACGAAGAGGGAACAATATATTGTATGCTGAGAAAAGGCCAGTTCGACAGCTGTGAAGAGCGTTTCGCTGACCTCATGGATTATTATTATGGTGAAGACTTCACAGACCTCATAGGATCACGCATTATCCTAAGTGAGGGAGACATTACAAGCCTTGACGACTTCAAAAAGCTTGAAGATTATCCGATTGATACGATTATCAACTGTGCAGCTATTGTAAAACACTACACTCACGATGATTATATCTTCAGGGTTAATGTTGACGGTGTTGTCAACGGACTTGAGTTTGCTGAGGCAAACAACATGACCTATGTCCAGATATCAACTACAAGTGTCCTGGAGGACTACTCAGAAGACGGTGATGTTTCCGTTGAACATTGCGATGAAAAAACGCTCTACTGGGGACAAGACCTGTCCAACAAATATCTCAACAGTAAGTTCCTTGCAGAAAGAATGGTGCTTGAAAAGGCATTGAACGGCCTTAATGTGAAAATCATCAGGGTTGGAAACCTCATGGCACGTCAATCCGACGGTATGTTCCAGAAAAACTATGATACCAATGCTTTCTTAAACGGTATTAAAGCCATTAAAAACCTGAAGGCAACAATTCCTGAAATATCTGGAGAGATGGTTGAATTGAGCCCAATAGATTGCGTGGCAAGGGCAACTCTTGAACTTGCGAAAGCTCCAATGGAGTGCACAGTATTCCATGCAGTCTCTGACAAATGGATTCCTACAAGCGATATAATTGATGCTCTTAATTCATTTGGTTTCGGCATTGAAGAGGTTACTCCTGAAGAATTCAGAAAAATCTATGAACAGAACATGGATGAAAACATTCAGGGAATCATTACAGCTGATTTGACAATTGATGATTTCGCTGAAGATGACGGTGAAGAAGGGCCTGTTGAAAGTGATGACGGCGAACTTGTAGTGATGGACCAGACTGTTGAAATCCTCAAGACATTCGGATTCACCTGGCCGGAATGTGATAAAGATTATCTTACAAGATTTATAAAACATTTAATAGAGGTAAAATATTTTGATTAGGGAGAGTTAAGATGAATTTTAAAATAGCAGACAGTAAATTTAAACAACTATTAATACCTAGCCTACTTCTGGTAATGGCTTTGAACTTAAGTTCAGTCGTTGACAGTTTTTTTGTAGGCAGATTCATAGGTCCACATGCAGTCGCTGCAATTGAAGTTTTAGAACCGGTTATTTTATTAATGACGGTTTTCGAATGGTTATTTGGACTTGGTGGACAAATATTATCTATAAACAAGAAATCTAAATTCGATATTGAGGGAAGTAACAGGTACTTTACAGTATCAATGGTCGTATCATTTATTGCGGCTGTAATACTTGCTATCCTATGGTTATTATTCATGGATCCTTTGACTCCACTTTTAGGTGCTTCAGCTACTGCAAAACCTCTTGTGCTGGAATATTCCAAATATTTATCTGCATGTTTTGTTGTATCTACAGTTGCCGCAGTGCTTACACAGTATATTCGTGTGGATGACCAGCCGAACTTTGCATCAGCAGTCATCATTATAGCTAATTTAATCAATATAGTCCTGGATTATATGTTTCTGTCCTGGGGATGGGGTATGTCTTCCGCATCACTCGCATCATTTATCGGTTATACGCTTTCCCTTGTAGTATGTTTATGGTATATACGCCATCCAAAAAGAACATTCAGATTTATTCGTTCAGCACTTGAAATTAAAACTTTCCTTAGAACAACATGGAAAATGACTAAAGTAGGTTTTCCGGGTGCAAGTATCGGTGTCTTTGATGTAATTTTCGTTCTTATAATGAACTTATTCCTTGCTGCTACATTGCATGATCTCGGATTGGTCACTTACCAGTTGTGTATGGACATATTGGTAATCGGTAGTATTGTTGATGTTGGAATTTCAGAAACGTTGACGTCTATTGTTCCGGTTTATTATACAAAGCATGATTATGCGAATTTAAAACATCTGATTAAGATTTCACTTCTGATGGGATTGGCCTTTGCAGTAATATTGACCGCGGCCTTATGGATTTGGCCTGAAGGATTCCTATCACTTTACAAATTCGACCATTTGGAGATGGCAGGTTTCGCAATACATGCGGTTGAACTATATTCACTCTTCTTTGTACTGTCCGTACTTCCGAGCATGCTTATATTCTACTATGAAGCTATTGAAAGGTCTCTTCTTTCAACAGTACTTTCAGTGCTTTACACACTTGTACTCCCTCTGGTTTGTGTAATCGGATTATATTATCTCATCGGATCAGACGGAATATGGTTGGGATTCCCTGTATCCTGTGTTATCGTATCGATTTTAATTGTCATCAGCGTCAAGCTTATTCAAAGAAGGGAACCGAAATACAGCACCCTGTTCTTCATAGAAAAGGATCTTGTTGATAAGACTGAAAACTTTGTCTTGACTGACAATGACTTGGATACAAGAAATGAATGCTTAAATCATTTGAAAAATATCGGTGCAAATGAGGAATTCTGCGACAATGTCAACAAGATTTTTGACGTGATTTTTGACACCAATCCTCATGATACAAATGTGGAAGTCCTTGTCATAGACTATGATGACAACGTACATATCGATGTCAAATACGATGGGGAACATGAAAATCTCGAACATCTTAAACATAACTTCCCTGAAGGCCTTTTCAAGTATGCGGAAGTTTTAGGATTCAATACAATCGAATACGTTATGGACAAAAGCTAAATTTATTTAGCTTTTTTTCTATTTTTTTTAAAGATATCAAAAAACTTATTTTTTTCAGCACTTCATGTACATATCCATTTAAAATGTTAATTTTCTAATGTGCCTGCTCATGTTAATGTCAGTTCCGGCTGATTAAATTATATGAAAAGTAGTTAATTACTGATTTTATCAGAGCTTTCTTGCAGGAAAATGCCACGTCTGAGAGACCTTCACGAAACTTAAAAATTATATTGTTTTTTTCACAAACATATGGAATAAGTAGGGAAGTTTTTTTGGAATCGTGAAAAGATGTCTGATGATAATGATGTTTTGAATGAATTAAGAAGCATTACGAAAGATAGGAAATGCTGGAGAGACAATATTGGCGATGTTGCATCAAAACTGGGCGATGATTATTCGGATGCCGTTAAGGCAAAGGCTCTGTGGCTTCTTGGAGAGATGGGGCTGAAGCATCCTGAAGAGATTGAATGTCATGTGGGTGGTATTGCTTCATACCTGAAAGATGATAATCCAAAGCTCAGGGAAAGATCGGCCAATGCAATGGGAAGAATCGGCAGGGCAGATGTGAATCTGGTGATTTCCTATTTTGATGAAGTGATGGAACTTAGACATGATGAATCCGAAAACGTCCGCCATGCATTTGTCTGGGCCTGTGAAAACATAGCTTCAAGTTCTCCCGAGCTATTTTGCGAAAAGCTTGAAATCTTTTTTGAAATGATATCTGATTCAGGCGAAAAGGTTCGTATAGAGGCTCCTGAAATGTTCAGGGTTGTTGGAAAAAGAATGCCTTACTGCGTAAAGCCATATCTTGAAAGGCTTTGCTGGATTGCAGAAAATGATGAAAATCCTACAGTCAGAATCCATAGTGCAGGTGCGGTGAGAATTACAAAAAAAGCCTTGAAAGAAAGTTAGATGGTGTTTAAAAAAAAGTTAAAAAAGGGAATGGGGAGTTCCCTTAGTTTATCATATCAGAGTCAATTTCTTGTGCGATGTCACCATGAGGGGTGTATAAGACTAATTTTACGTAGTAGTCATCGCTGTTTACATGGAATGTGAAGTAGCTTGTTGCAGATGAACCACACATGTCAGGGTGGTCAATAACGTTATCTTGTGAAACTAAATCTACACCATGGGTTTCTGGGCTGACTTCCCAGTGGTATCCGGTACCGGTATTGTATCTTCCGGACATTGTGAAAGTATTGTTTCCGTCTAATATTGGGGCATTATCATGTCCTACTGCTATAGTATCATTTATATCACTTGCAACGTGTCCGACAAAATCGGAACTTACATCACTAGCAGCAATGCAGCCTAATCCTACGAAAGCGGAGAAAACTACTAATGCAGCTAGTATTATCCTTGAATTGCTTTTTATTTTCATATTAAATATCTCCTTATTTTTTTTAATTAACTACATAATCTTGGGGATTATGTTAACTATATTTTACATACTGATAATTTATAAACTTTTTCGCATGTAAGTGGTTGCTTACATTTTTTAAAGGGTTTACGGTTCGTTGTTTACAGAATAAATAAATTTGATGATTTATTGAATTTAAAAAGGTAAAATTTAATATGTGTGGAATGTAAATACTATAATAATGAGGTGATTCTACTATGTGGGAATGTCCGGTTTGTGGTCATTGGAATGACGACGATGAAGAGATGTGCAGCATATGCCTGTATATCCAGGGTGTCAACAACTTCATTGACTGGAGCAGTGAATGATTTTCATGCTTCCGGTGATGTTGTAAAATTTATTAATCATTAATTCAAAAATTTAAACAATGGATGATGCCTGAATGCAGGTTTTTGCAATTTAACAATTTGATAAAGGGATGGTTCTGATATGAATATTATTGAAAGGTGGACACAGTCAAGTCTTATTTTAAAGATCTTCATAGGATTGATAGTGGGAACCATTTTAGGTATTCTTGTTCCTGAATGGACGGTCATAGGGTTTATCGGAGACATCTTTGTATCAGCACTTAAGGCAATCGCACCTATTCTGGTTTTTGTTTTGGTTACCTCAGCTATTTGTCAGGCAAAGATGGGAGACGGCTCCAAGTTCACGATGATTTTCGTGCTGTTTCTCTTTACCAATTTTCTGGCAGCGCTGATTTCAATTGCAGCCTGCCATTTCTATCCTGTAAGCATTCATCTGACATCAGCCACTAATGTCACTGCTGTCGGAGGAATCGGAGACGTGATGAGTCAGATGATTCTGAAGGTTTTTGAAAGTCCGGTAAAGGCCCTTGTTGAAGGAGAGTATCTTGCAATTCTTTTCTGGTCAATAACTTTGGGTTTTGCCCTGAAAGTCGTTGCAAGCGACACTACAAAGAAGGTCATCAATGATATTTCCGAAGCATTTACAAAGGTAGTCGGCTTCATCATCCAGTTCGCTCCGATAGGTGTCATGGGTCTGGTGTTCACTTCAGTTTCCCAAAGCGGACTGGGCATTTTCTCCCAGTACGGTCAGGCAATACTTCTGATTGTAGTGTGCATTGCAGTTGTAGGTTTTATAATCAATCCTCTCATTGGAGGTATTATTTTAAGGAAAAATCCCTATCCTCTGGCTTTGCTGTGCTATAGGGAAAGTGGAATCATGGCATTCTTTTCCAGAAGTTCAGCGGCAAACATTCCAATCAATATCCGGCTGTGTGAAAGGCTGGGACTTGACAGGGATTTCTTTTCAATTACAATTCCCCTTGGTTCAACCATCAATACAAACGGAGCGGCAGTAACCATTGCGGTCATGACTCTCATTACATGCCACACCCTTGGAATTTCAGTTTCCCTGCCTATGGCCATAGTTCTTGCTCTTGTCACTACCGTGGCGGCATGCTGTGCTTCAGGTGTTATCGGCGGATCATTGCTGCTTATTCCGCTGACATGTTCAATGTTTGGAATCAGCCAGGATATTTCCATGCAGGTCGTAGCCGTCGGTTTTATCATCAGCGTGATTCAGGATTCCTGTGAAACCGGAATCAATTCCGCATGTGATGTCTTCTTTACTGCAGTTGTTGAATATTATTACAGAGCCAAGAATTCAAAGCCCCTTAATTATCTTGGGGAGTTTGCCAAGTAATTATTATGGGTTATTGTGTATTGGCTAAAGCAATGTTTTTTTTTAAATTCCTTTTTTATAATATAAAATGGCTGGTTTATTTAAATTTTTTAAGGTATTTTGAAAATTTTTCATAAAAATATAACGATCGAATTATTTTTATAATTGTTTTGTATATATATTGTATTAAATGTATTGTATTTTTTTAGGATTTATTCATTAATGTTGGTTGTTGGTATGGTAGAAACTAAATTAAGAGGATTTTCATTTTATAGATATCTTATAAATGAAGGTTATTATTTTGATAAAGAAATTATTGAAAATTATTTGTTGTCCCTAAAGGTAAAACCTTTTGTAATATTAACGGGTAATTCAGGGACAGGTAAAACTAAATTGTCACAATTATTTGCTAGATATATTTCATCTTTTGGAGATTTGGATGATGATTCTTTTGTAACCTTTGAAAGTTCTAATGATGTTTATGAATCTTCAGAAGATTATGTTACTGTAAACGCTAAAGCGAACTATTCTTCTTGGAAGAATAAAGGTTGGACTTTAGGTAAAGATGATTTTGAAGGTATATTGCCTATCCGTGAATGTGAAAAGAAATGTAATATGTATGTAGATGATATTTTTGCTAGTGGAGGTATTTTTTTAGGATTTCAATTGTTTTATGATGATAATACTATTCAAGATTATTTTAAAAAATTATATGAAGAAGATAGTTCCCAAATTGTTGATTTGAAAATTGATTGTAATTCTTTAATTAATTTTATTTCGGATGATTATATTGAGCCTAATGGTTCTATTCTCCTCACACAGAAATCGAATAAATCTGCTTATAATGAAAGACAATGGATGATGAATAAAGACATTTTTAATTATCTTCCATTTCATAAGGGGTATTATGACTGTAATATAATTGTTAATGAAATCAAATCAAAGGCAAAATTTAGAATTGTTCCAAGATTATTTTTTAGTCCAAATAAAGAATTACAAGATTATCTTCAAAAAAATCATGGAAAAATTGTTAATGTTGATTTAAAAATTGATAAATTTGATTTTGAAGATTTTAAACCAAAATTTCAATTAAAAAATTTAGATGAAGTTGGGGGTAATAATGGGCAGGATGTTTTAAAAGATCCTATAATTAGTAATCCTATCACGTCTAAATATAGTATTGTTCCCGTTGGTGCGAATTGGACAGATAATTCAAATATTTTAGGTTATTATAATGCAATCACTGAAAAATACCAGCCAACTCCTGCTTATGATTTAATTTATGAGGCTAGTTCAGATAATTATAGTCCTTATTTTTTAATTCTTGATGAAATGAATTTATCTCATGTAGAAAGGTATTTTGCTGATTTTTTATCCGCTATTGAAAGTAAAGAACCAATTCCTTTATATGGAAAATCACAAGTTAAATTAAATCTTCCAGATAATTTATTCATTGTAGGTACTGTCAATGTCGATGAAACAACATATATGTTTTCACCAAAAGTGTTGGATAGGGCCAATACTATAGAATTTGATACATTGTCTGTATCTGATTATATTAATTTAGATTTAGGCAGTGATGATTTTAACGGTGATATTGATTACCTTCAATCTCCATTATCTGATTCAGATATTTCTAATCTTAACATTTCTGATTTAAAAGAAATTTTATCTGGGATTTCATGTGATGATGGAAATTTATTGGAAGTCTTAATTAATGAAATGGATTCTTTTCAATATGCACTTAAATCCACAGGGTTTGATTTTGGATTTAGAGTTATTAATGAAATTTTAAGATTTATGGTTGTCGCATGGAGATATGAGAATTCTCCTGATAATTGGGACAATTGGGAAAGATATTTTGATGCTCAAATTAAACAAAAAATACTTCCTAAGCTTCATGGATCTCAAAAAGCTATTGGCAATGTGTTGGATAATTTATTTAATTTATGTTTAGTTAAATGGGATAATAATGAACAAGCCAAATTATTCAATATAACTGAAGATAACTGCAAGTATTATACTTCTGCTTTAAAGCTTCAAAATATGGCTAAAGTATTGGCTGACCAAAGATACGTTTCCTTTATTAATTAGATTTAAATGATTGAACAAAAAGCTATTATTAATTTAAAAGATAAGTTTTCAAATAATATTGGAACTTTAACTCTTAGTTCTATTGATCCTATTCGAGAAAGTGAATCATCTCATAAAATTTCAGATAATTTTGTTTTAGAAAACATCGATTTGGTTGATGAAATTGATAATTCCACTCCTATTCAGTATTACAGCAAGGAATCTTCTCAATTTTCTCATTTAATGCTATTGGAAGAAACTGAATATCAAATTCTATTTGAATCAAATGATGTCAATGCTAGTTATGAAGTTTTATGTTCATTAGTTGAAATTAATGAAAGTCATTTTAAGCGATTTAGATTTAATTTGGGAGATAATAAGAAATTTAAAGTCGCAGGTACATTAAATTTCAGAAGTTATGTAGGTAAATCATTTTTGGATGTTAAAAAAGATAATTTAAAATCAATTTCAATTCCTATTGAAGTCAGGTCTAAAAAAATAGATTATTTTAATCAATATTCGGCAATGATTGCTGATTTATCACAGCATGCATTAAGCTTAATTTTTGAAGTCAATTCTCCTTTATATCAGGAATTTGTATTTGCTGATGAAGAAAAACTCACTTATTATGAAGACTTCATGTTCTTAGAATATTTGTTTAGGCAGGATAATTTACCTTCAATTTTCGAGTATTTATCTAAAAATATGCATTCACAATTAATTAATCATGATGAAACAGTTCCAATTTCTTTAGCAAATAATTTAAATTCTTCTTCATTAAATAATATTGTTTCTAAGCCTAATCAACTTTTTAAAGTTGATTCATCAATTAAAATGGCTGAAAAATTAAACGGGTATCTCCCTTACGATATTCACCAAATAAAACATGAAGACACAATTGATACTCCTGAAAATCAATTTTTCAAATATTTTTTAGAAATGCTTCAAAATTTAGTTGAAAAATTATTAATCAGTTCTAAAAAAGGTTATATTCAGGATAAACTAAAAGTCTTTCGAGAAGAAATTGATTATTATCTTTCAGCAAAGTTTTTTAATCATATTTCCAATATGGATTATGTTCCATTTAATTCGCAGGTTTTACAGAAAAAAGAAGGATATAGGGAAATTTTTCAATACTTTTTAATGTTGGAATTTTCATTCAGATTAAGTTGGGATGATTTAAACAATAAATTTAAAGGATTTGAAAAGAAATTATCTGAATTATACGAATATTGGTGCTATTTTGAATTATTAAAAGTTTTAAATGATTTAAGTATTACAAAAATTAATTTTGAAGATGTTTTTGAAGTTAATAAAACCAATTGGGCCATAAATGTTATTAAAGGTAAGCGTTCATCCAAAAAATTCAAATTAAATATTCGCGGCCATGATGTTGGTATAGAACTATTTTATAATTTAACATTTTCCGATAAATCAGACTATAAGTCTTATTCTCTTGCATTTAAACCAGATTATACTTTATTAATCACTACGGCTGTTGACCAACATTTCATCCATTTTGATGCAAAATACAGGTCAGAATTGGAGATCATTGATTTTTATGAAAAAATTGGTGAAAAATCTAGTTCAGACATTGAAAAAGAGATAGACAAAAGAGACTCACTTGAAGAAAAAGAATATGTTTATAAAGATGCAGATATTTATAAAATGCATACATATAAAGATTCAATTTTACTTAGTTCTGGTTCTTATGTGTTATATCCAGGTACTAAATCCAAATATTTTAGACAAGAAGATTTGGTAATACCTTCTGTCGGCGCATTTTCATTAACTCCTGGAAATACGGATGTTGAAGAAGATAATTTGACCAAATTTATTAAAAAGATTATTGAAACATTATTGTATTATGATGGTTTAATTAATTATGAGTGGGTAAGTTCTAATTATTAATTATCATTAACATTTATAACGTAAGCTGCTAAATATTAAACCAGAGGAGTTAACATATGAAAACTTTAAATGTTGTTGCAGCTATTATTCACAAGGACAATAAAATTTTAGCTACTAAAAGGGGCTATGGGGAGTTCATTAACCAGTGGGAATTTCCCGGCGGCAAAATAGAGGAAAACGAAACAAAAGAAGAAGCTTTAATTCGTGAAATTAAGGAAGAATTAAATGTCGATATAGAAATAACCAATTTTGCACTGGATTTGGAGTATCAATACCCTACCTTTTATTTGAAAATGTCCTGTTTTGACTGCATTATCAAGAATGGAACTCCTAAACTTTTGGAGCATAATGATGCAAGGTGGCTTTCAAAAGACGAATTGGATGACGTTAACTGGATTCCTGCCGACGTTGCTGCTGTTGACTATCTGAAAGAAACAATGGTTGACCACAAGACAATAATGGAAAAGATGAAAAAGGTTGACGAGGAGATGCAGAAATGCGGCTATGATCTGGACAGATTAAAGGAACTGTATGAAAGCACTGATGACAAGTTTGAAAAACAGCTGATTTATGCGGAAATCAGATCTATTGAAATTTTAAACTCTATTCATATTGATGCAAATGGCGAATGAAGATATTTTAAATGGGGCTAGAACTGCGTTTATTGATGAGAATTACACATCCTTAAATGACTTTAAGCCTAAACTGCTTTTCAATTCAAGAGAATCAAAGGTTAGGAATGAATTAATCGACCAGCTGAGAGACTGTGACGAATTCATCATTTCAACTGCATTCATTACCTTGGGAGGAATCACTCCCCTTCTGGAAGAGTTTAAAAACCTTGAGAAAAAGAACATCAAAGGCAAAATTCTCACCACTGACTATCTGGCTTTCACCGAGCCAAAGGCAATCAAAAAGCTCAACGACTTTAAAAACATCGAAGTCAGAATGTTTACAACTGAAAATGAGGGCTTCCACACCAAAGGATATATCTTTAAGAAAAACAATAACTATTCAGCTATTGTGGGAAGTTCCAATCTGACTGCAAAGGCTCTGGTTGAAAATAAGGAATGGAATGTCGGATTTACATCTACAAAAGAGGGTGAAATTCTCCATAATCTATTAAATGAATTCAATGAACTGTGGGATGAGTCAAAGGATTTGGAGGACATTCTTCCGAGCTATGAAAAATTATATAACGATAATGTTAACTTCAAGCATATAAGGGAAATCACTAAAGAGATAGAAAATGTCCCTGAGCTAATTCCAAACTCCATGCAGGAGAAATTTCTCACAAATATCAGAAACCTGATTAAAAATGATGAAAAAAGAGCTATTCTGGTTTCTGCAACAGGTACTGGTAAAACCTATGCATCAGCTTTTGCTGTAAAGAACTTCAACCCTAAACGATTTTTATTCATTGTCCACCGTGAACAGATTGCAAAGCAGTCCATTAACGCTTATAAAAATGTCATCAAGGACAAGTCATTCGGCCTTTTGACAGGTAACCACAAAGACATCAATGCAGACTATATTTTTGCAACAATCCAGACCCTGTCAAAGGAAGACGTCTACACAAAATTCAAAAAGGATGAATTTGACTACATAATCATAGATGAGGTCCACAAGGCAGGTGCATTAAGCTATCAAAAGATTTTCAATTATTTCACTCCTAAATTCTACCTTGGAATGACTGCTTCGCCGGAGCGTACTGACGGCTTTGATATCTATGAGCTTTTTGACCATAATATTGCCCATGAGATACGCCTGCAGGAAGCTTTGGATGAGGATTTGCTATGTCCCTTCCATTACTTCGGAATCAGTGACATTACCTTTGAAAACGGGGAAATCGATGATGACTTCACTGATTTCAACTATCTGACTTCAGAGCAGAGGGTAACATATCTGCTTGAAAAATCAGAGTTCTATGGTTATTCCGGTGACAGGATCAAGGCTCTGGTGTTCTGTTCAAGAAAACGTGAAGCAAAGGAGCTTTCCAAGAAATTCAATCAGCGCGGCCATCCATCAACGGTGTTAACCGGTGAAAATACCCAGCAGGAAAGGCTTGATGCGATTGACAGACTGACCAATGATTCCAATCCCAATAAGCTCGAATACATTTTTACTGTCGACATCTTCAATGAGGGTGTGGACATTCCCGAGATTAATCAGGTTCTTCTTGTAAGGCCAACGGAATCTCCAATCATTTTTATCCAGCAGCTGGGAAGAGGATTGAGGAAATATAAAAACAAGGAATTTGTTGTAATTCTGGATTTCATCGGCAATTACAGAAACAATTTCATGATTCCCCTTGCCCTTTCAGGTGACAGGTCATATGACAAGGATAAGCTAAGGCATTATCTGATGCAGGGAAATAAAATCATTCCCGGCGCTTCATCAATCAATTTCGATGAGGTTTCCAGACAGAAGATTTACAATTCAATAAACAATGCCAGCTTTTCAAGGGTGGCTCTCTTTAAAGAAAAATACAATAACCTGAAGTTCAAATTGGGCAGAATCCCAATGCTTTGCGACTTTTACGAGAATGCCGACTTCAACCCCGAGCTGATACTTGCATACAATCAGTTCCCGTGCTATCCGTTATTTTTGAATAAGGTTGAAGATGACTATAGCTGTGAACTAACGGAAAGTGAACTCATTTCATTAAAGTTAATTTCAAAGAAACTTATTAAGGGGATAAGGCCACATGAACTCATTATTTTAAACTGCCTTAGATATAATAAGTATTTCACTGTTGAAATGATTGAAAAATGCCTGTTTGATATATATGGACTGACAAATCAGAAGGACTCAATTGAAGGTGCAATCAACTTTTTGAGTCTGGATTTCTATAAAAAGGAAAACGGAGAGGGCTATCAGGCAAATACTGTTCAGGGTTTTCTTGGAAAGGATATTTCATATGAAAACATATTTTTCACAGATGACTTTAAAATTTCAGACCACTTTAGAAATTGCCTGGCAAATCCGACTTATCTGAAGCACTTTGAGGATGCCGTTAATTATGCATTTCTCAAATATGAAAATGTCTACAGGGATGAAAATCCCTTCAGGTTATATGAAAAATACTCCCGTGAAGATGTTTTAAGGCTTTTGAACTGGAAACATTTCATGAACGGCCAGAACATCGGCGGATATAAAATCAAATACAATACCTGCCCTATTTTTGTAACATACAATAAGGCTGAAGACATTTCACAGACCATTAATTATGATGATCGCTTCTTAAGCAAAGAGACATTTTACTGGATGAGTAGGGACAACAGAAAAATCTCTTCGGCAGAACTGGAACCGTTAATTAATTACAATGGTCTTGATGTTGAGTTGTTTATACAGAAAAATAATGATGAGGGTATTGAATTCTATTATATCGGCAAATTAACTCCTTTGGAGCATGAACAACTCTATAGAGACATTGATGGCAAGAAAAAGCCGATTGTTAATTTTACTTTTAAAATAGAAACTCCCGTTAAGGACGAGTTATATGAATATTTTGTTAATGATTTGGATTAGTTAAGAAGTATTGGCTTATGTGGAGGAATTATATGGTCGGTCAAAATGTATTGGTGGATATTTGTTGAGGGATTAATATGGATTATGAAGCCTTTAAAATAAGAAGTGTAATTTTTGCTAACCATTTCAAGATTGATAAAAAACCCATCTTTTTTGAAAGCGGTAATTTCAATTATAAATTTTTAATTTTGGATTTTGGACATAATGCTTTAGATATTTCTAGTTTTTCTAGATATTCAGATATAATTTCATCATCTGGACCAATTGAAAAGAAATTGGATAGATTAATAGGCAGCACATCAACCAATTCTTCTGTACTTAAAAGCACAGCTTTAAAAAGAAAAAGATACTTATTGGATGAGAAAATTACTGTTAATATAAATGGTCAGGATTATTTTTTCAAAATTGATGGTATTGGCCCTCAAGCTATTAAAATTACAACACAGATTACTTACGATGAAATCACAACGTCGGATAAGCCTGTAGAATCTACCTTAAGAGATTTAATCTATACTCTCTACCGGGGTCAGCTTAATAATAAATTAACTCTTGAAAAGATTGAAGCGGAATGGCAAAGTAAAGAAGCCCATAATCATAAGGTCCATGAGGAAGTTCTAAGAGAAGAACGTGAAAGAGAACTAAAAAAGAAGAAAGTCATGGAAGAGTTAGGCCTTTCAGATTCCCCAAATCCGATTAAAGGCGATAAAATTAGATGGTAATTTCTTTAAATCATTAAACTTTTTTTAAGTTTTTTTTTAGGTTTTGTTTTTAGATATACATTTCAATAAAAGACTGCTGCACTTTTGCCCATGCATTGACATAATGATTCTCTATCAATCCCCATATCAAGAGAATCATTTTATTATGCAGCATCTGTCTTTTATCTATTCACTCCTATTTCGTGTTTTCTCCTTGATTATATATCCCCATATAGTTAATCATTTCAGTTAATAGATTGGTATATAGTATATCTAAACAAAACCTGTTTTCCCCGATATCCCATAATTCTTTGAAGGCCTCCGCATTTGTTTTACCCCAGAATTCCGCGTCATTGGCCGCAGTCGTGTTTCCATCCCTTTCTAAATGTAATAAACTTCTAATTTGTGCACTGGCTGATGAAACTGCAGTATAGTCTACACTTGAAAAATAAGAGTTTTCATTTTCGAGGCTTTCATTGTCCCCATTTGCCTCTATGTGAGGTTCAGCTTTTTCAAAAGCTTTGCAAAAATTAGTTAATAGGTTTTCAGATAGAACTAAGTCATAATCAAAGAATTCGATTGTTGCATCAAGTGGTGTTGATTCCTCAATTAGGTCTTCATTCATGTAGTTAATTAAAAGCAATAATCCTTGATTAAAAATAGATTCGCCGTTTTGATTAAAATCGTCGGTGAATATTGAGTTATTGCAAATGAGAGTTTCGGTAATGGTTATTTTATTGCAGTGGTCTTTTGCTGACCCGCTGCCGATTATGTCGGTGTTGTATGTCAATGCCCCAAGATTGACCATGTTTTCAACACTGACATCGGGCTCTTCGTCAATTAGAGAGTTGTCTGCTAAGATGCAGTACTCTAAATTGTCTTCTGAAATGCTTATATCATCGTAATATGAATCGTTGATTTCCAAACTGTAATTATCGGAATTTAAAGAATCCGGACACCAGGAACCCATATTGTCATAGGTATACTCAATGTTCAGCGTAAAGCCGCTGATTTCCAAATCAGTGTCTGACGATTCTTCTATCATGCCTCCAGTTATGCTGTATTCCCTAAGGTCGATTATTGCATCTTGGCATGCTTTATCCAAAGCCTTATTGCAGTTGACGGTTAAGGAATTCCTGAAGTTCTGTTCTTCCTCTTCATCCATATTTCTAGGCGTGGTCATAATGTTTCTGCTGAGTTGAATGCAATTCAAAATGGCGGTATTTGCATAGCTTCCATAGAAATCATGGGAACTGTTTAAATCACCAAAATCATTGTAAATTGCAGCTTTCCTGTTGTCGGATAAGCTATTTTCTTCAGCATAATTATCACAGCCATGATCTAAGCATTGCCCGTTGACTGTCAATTTGGATTCATATGTTATAAAATGGGGATTGCTGAAACTTTCGGCGGAACTGTTTATGATAACTACGCTTTCGTAAATGCTGAAGCTTTCTGTAGTATTTGATACGCTACTTTCAGAGTATGAATATGGCGTACTCTCTAATAACATGTGGGAAGTGTCCAATAAAGGCACTGCATAACTGACAACGTTTTCCAGACCGACCAGTTCCATTGGCTTGTCATGTGGAACGAATCCAAAACAGACCACTTCAAAATCTTCATCATATGGAGCGAATCCAAAACAGAGAATATCTGCTTCGTCAAGTGAATCGTTCACTGGGCTGACTATTTCCATTGAATCGTCAATCGGAATGGCATCGTTTATGTCACTGCTTTGATTGGTTTGTAGCGTTTCATTAACATCTGCCGCATTAATGCAAGATGCACTCATAAAGATACATAAGCACATTATTAGGATAAATATTGCTTTTGTACCTATCAGATCCAATTTCGTTTCAAATCCTCCATTTTATTCAATAATAGAAACAATGAATTTATATAGTAAATTCATGAATAATCTTTTCTTTTGTTTTAT
>NZ_JAZTXC010000144.1:0-26098 GCF_045636185.1 Methanobrevibacter sp.
GCAATACTGGATTCATGTGAATGCTTGGCTCAACCATTGCAGCTTCTGCCTGCAGCATTTGAGCTATTCCAATTTCTCCGTTTTCAAAGGTGGTATATGAATTTAAGGACATATTTTGAGATTTAAATGGAGCTACTTTATATCCTCGGTTTTTATAGATTCTACATAAGGCTGCAACAAGCATACTTTTTCCTGCATTTGATGAGGTTCCCTGAACCATTATACATTTTGCCATAAAATATCACTTTAATTTTTTTAAATTTAATTATAGTTACTTTCTATGTGAAGATTTAAATAATTTATTTTTCTAACTTTAGTTTACTAAAATAGAAAACTTTTTATATATAAGAAAGTTAATATATTTAGTAGTAGGAAAATGTTATATAATGTTGAATTTTTTTTATTATAGATAGTGAGGTTTTTTAATGAAATTTGATGAACAAGAGCCAATTGATAACTCTTCTGATGAGGTTGTTTTAGAGCCTGAAGTCGCTCAAGTAAGCGATGATGAGGAAACTAAACCTATGTTGGATTATGATAATATCAAAAGTTCAGAAGACATTGATGTTCCTCCATTATTAATTGATCAGGTTATTGGACATGAAGAGTCCATTGAAACGATTAAAAAAGCGGCAAAACAGAGAAGAAATATTTTGCTCATAGGAGATCCTGGTGTTGGAAAATCAATGCTTGCAAAAGGAATGGCTCAGATATTGCCCCATGAAACTTTACAGGATGTTTTAATCTATCCGAATGTAGAAGATAATAACCACCCACTTGTAAGAACCGTACCTGCAGGGGAAGGTAAAAAGATAGTTAAGGCAACAAGAGGTTCTGCTAAAGGTCATGAAGAGCGCAAAACTCTTCTTACAACATTAGCTATTGGTGGAGTTTTAGTGATTGGATTTTTCTATGGAAGAATACTTGAATCCATTATCGCAGCAGCATTAATTTTACTTATTTCAATTCAAATCAAACCAAAAGGTAATGTAATGGCTCCAAAATTACTTGTAAATAATGAAGAAAAAAGATTTGCTCCGTTTATGGATGCAACAGGAGCACATGCAGGAGCATTACTCGGTGATGTACGTCACGACCCATACCAGTCTGGAGGATTGGGAACTCCAGCACATGAACGTGTAGAAGCAGGTATGATTCACAAGGCACATCGAGGAGTATTATACATTGATGAAATAGGTACAATGTCAATGAAAACCCAGCAAGAACTACTGTCTGCAATGCAGGAAAAACAATATTCAATTACCGGTCAAAGTGAAAACTCAAGTGGTGCAATGGTCAGATCTCAGGCAGTGCCATGTGACTTTGTTTTAGTGGCATCAGGTAACATACAGGTTCTTGAAGGAATGCATATTGCAATGAGATCACGTATCAGAGGTTACGGTTACGAAGTATTCATGAAAGATTATATGGAAGATACTACTGAAAACAGGGAAAAGCTAGTCCAGTTCGTAGCGCAGGAAGTTAAAAATGACGGAAGAATACCTCATTTTGCTCCGGATGCATTGGATGAAATTATTATGGAAGCAAAACGTAGATCCGGTAAACAGAATGCATTAACATTAAGATTAAGAGAGCTCGGCGGATTGGTAAGGTCTTCTGGTGATGTAGCTATTGAAAAAGGTGAAGATTTAGTTAGGGCAGAACATGTTCTGGAAGCTAAGAAATTCGCAAGAACCCTTGAACAGCAAATAGCTGACAGGTCAATTATCCAAAGAAAAGAATACAGTATGGTTAATTCTGAAGGTGGAAGAGTAGGTTTAGTAAACGGACTTGCAGTAATTGGAGATAGAAGCGGAATAGTATCACCAATTGCAGCTGAAGCAGCACCTGCACAATCTAAAAACGGTGGTCAAATCATCGCTACAGGTAAATTAGGTGAAATCGCATCAGAATCAGTTCAAAACGTAAGTGCATTAATTAAAAAATACACCAACAAGAACTTGTCTGACTATGATATTCACGTTCAGTTTATCCAGACTTACGATGGTGTTGAAGGTGACTCAGCCAGTGTAAGTATTGCTACTGCTGTAATATCTGCTGTAGAGGATATTCCAATTGACCAGACTGTAGCTTTAACCGGTTCACTTAATGTCCGTGGAGATGTAATGCCTATCGGTGGTGCTACAGCTAAAATCGAAGCTGCTGCAGAAGCAGGAATGAAAAAAGTTCTGATTCCAAAATCAAACTTGAAAGATGTAATGATTGAGAAAAAATACGAAGAAATGATTGAAATTATTCCAACAGAAACATTAAGTGATGTTTTAGAAAATATCTTAATCAGCGGAAGCAAAAAAGACCAATTGATTGAAAAAATGAAAGAGATTGGTTCAAAAGTTGCTGACAAAGTTCCTCAATCACCATTAAATAATCCAACTACACACTAGTTGGTTATTTTTTTTCTATTTTTTTTTAAAATTTCGTAATAATTATATATTTTGTTGTATAACTATAATATTATGAGTATTAGGGTAGGTATTGCAAAAACATTGGCAAAAATTGGGGCACCACTTTCGAAGTTGGGATCCGGAAGTGGAAAGAGTTTGGCAGGAATAATTTTTACAAGAGTTGCAGGAATTGATGCAATTTCAGAATTGTCTGATGATTTGGCTATCGGTTCAATTATACTGACAGGAACTAACGGTAAAACAACTACTACTACTCTTTTAATCAATTTATTGTCAAATGATATTCCAATAAGAAGCAGTTTTGAAAGTAACACTATCAATGCTATAGCTTCTGCTTTAATACAACAAAAAGGAGATATCGGTGTTTTTGAATATGGTATCCGTAACATCAAATACGGAATTCCCGATACCGTTCAAAGGGTTGTTGACCCGATTGGTGTAGCCTATACAACAATTTCACCTGAGCATGCTCAAGTGGCAGGGGTTAAAAATCCATTTAAAGATTATTATAAGGCCAAGGAACTTTTGTCGCAGGGTATGGATAAGGGATTTATCATTACCAACACTGACGATCCGAGAACCGCATATTTGGGTTATAAGAAACGAAACGATGTTAAAGTCCATTACTACGGTTTGGAAGTCGATGACATTCATGACTTTTTTGATGCAGATGTTGTCGAGTGTCCTGCATGTGGCAGGGAGTTAAATTATGAAAAACGCTTCCTCAATCACAGGGGAGTTTATTCATGCGAATGCGGATTCAAACGTCCGGAACCAAATGTAAAGCTTACAAATGTTGAATTCACAAATGAAAAATGGATGCTGACGATAGAAGGTAACTTGTTTAACTATCCGAATAAGCATGAAATCTCTTTTAATGTTGATTTAACTGTTCCGCCATTTGGATTCCACAATATTTACAATACTTTGGCTTCAATAACTACTTATGCAACATTCACTCCAAAAGTAGATGATATAGAATCTACCATTCATAAGGTATTTGACAATCTGGATATGTCATTCATTCCGCCTGGAAGATTTGAAGTGACTCGCATTGGCAATAAAATGGTAGGCTTAGGTCAGGGTGATAACGGTGATGCGGCTAAAATCAATGCACTGTTCATGAATCAGTTTGTTGATGGACCTTTGGAATTTATCTACACCACTCCCGATGAAAATGAGGAAGACATATTCGAAGACCACTTTAAGGTAATTAAAGCGATGAATCCTGCTCATGTAATTGTAGTTCCCGGAAGAAAATCAATAGAAAAGGCTGAGGAATATTATAATATCATTAAAAAGGAGTATCCTGATGCTGAATTTTATCCGGTAAGTTATGATGAAATGAAAAAAAGAATTAACATGCTATATGAACTGGCTATTGAATCAAAATACGATTATGTTATAATGACAGGCTGCGGTGAAGAGCAGGCAATGTGGGAAAGTATAAAGCAAAAATTAATTAAGAGATAATCATTTCATCAATTATCTCAGCCAATTTTTTGTATAGTCCATCATCACTCTTTTTAATTTCTCTAAAACCTGATTCTAATTTGCAGTTGCACAAATCAATCATTCCAATCCTGTGGTTAGAAGAATTTTTTTCAATTAGAATTCCAAAATAGACTTCATTTTCCTTAGCATTTTCATCATACTCTTCCTGTGTGATTTTGATTGTATCATCAACAACGGAAAAGATATCGCATTCATTAATCATTGGGATGAAGGCAAGCATTCCGCAGTTGATGAAGATATTTTCATCTTTCAGGATTTTCATGAACTTATCTTCATAGGAATCCTCTTCTGTGATACCGTATCCTTTAATTTCTGATATGGTGTTGCTTCCCATGTAGTTGTTTTCATCAATGATTGTGGCGACCAAATCTGGAGCTACATAAATATCACATTTAGCCCTTATATTTTTAATTGTTTCATAAACATCCATCACAATACGCCCCGTATCTTTCACATAAATCAAGTACTTTGTCAATTTCAGGAATTGATTCAATCCAATCTATAGGTATTGCATCATATCCGTAATAAATTCCTGCCAATCCTCCGCAGATTGCACCGACAGTATCTGTATCATTACCTAAATTAACAGCTTTTAAAACCGCATCCCTGTAATTATCTGTAGTTTTAAGACAATAGATTACGCTTTCAAATGTGGCAATGACATATCCCTTGCTGCTTATTGTATCCTCATCGTTCAAATCATCATTGAAGATTCTATTGAAATGATGCAACTCACCGGAATCCTTATAATACTTTTTGATTTTATTGCTTGCTAAATCAATGTGTTCATCAATTGTCAAATCGTTTTCAAGCATTGATTTGGCCATTTCGATGTAAAAAACGCATGAAATCTTGGACCTTAAATGGCCATGAGTCAATCCGGATACATTTTCAATTGTTTCATAACCGATATCCGGAATGAAAGCCAAGGGCAGAATTCTCATTAGGGAACCGTTTCCGTTGTCTCGTTCACCGGTTTCACCGCAGTTAACGGGTTCAATTCCATTTATATAATTGTAAATTCCTGAAGCTGTCGTTATTCCACAATCAAAAGTATCGTGATACTGCATGTATTTTCCATCCTTCATCCATGCTGTAAATTCTTTCATCATATCTTCATAATCGATGGCCTGTTTATTTGCAATGCTTGCCATTGTAGCTATTGTCAGTGCTGAATCATCAGACCATGTTCCCGGAGGCATATTGTAGGTTCCATAACCTCTCATATCAGTTACAGGATTTTCTTTCAATGACTCTCTGGAAGTGAATTCGACAGGAACGCCCAGGGTGTCACCAATTATTAATCCGATTATTCCATCTTTAACCTTCATGTTTAAACCTCTTGATATCTTGAAAAATCTATGCTATTAGTTAATATGGGATAAGTTGATAATAACATTTTAGTGATATTTATTGTAAAAAATAAATTTTAAATATTTATAATGATTAATTAATTATTAATGACAAGAATCTGTTCTAAATGTAAATATGAAAATCGGGATGATTATGATTATTGTGCCAAATGTGGTACTCCTTTGGTTGAAGGGCTTCAGCCTAGAAATATTAGGATAATAAATGCTGATCCTCAAGTTAATAAAAAAGCAATACTAATATCCTATATTATTACTATTTTTCTTTCATGGAGTGGTTTTATAATAAATATGTTTTCAAAACATTCAAATCTTGGTTTTTTTACATTTTTCGGATTGTTCCTACCATTTTATTTAATTCAAGCTCCAATTTGGGAGATTAAAAAGCATGGTTATATTCAATTGTTCATTGCTCTTGTTGGTGTTTCCCTATCATTCTATGTAATGTTGCATTAAATTCATACTTAACTTTTTATTAGTCAAAAATCATAATTATTAGTGTATACAAAATTTTGGTGATACTATGATTATAGGCGGTTCAGCTTCTCAGGATTTGGCAGCCCATGTTGCTAAGGAATTAGGGGAAGAATTATGTTATGTTGAAATAAAGAAATTTCCGGATGGAGAAAAATATTTACGTATTGATGGAAAAATCGAAGATGAAGTAACTATTATTCAATCTACCGGTTTTCCACAGGATGAAAACTTGATGGAGTTAATATTTTTAATTTCCACTGTTAAGGAACTCGGTGCCAAAAAGGTTCGTGCTGTTGTTCCGTACATGGGATATGCCAGACAAGAGAGAAGATTTAATGACGGTGAAGCCATTTCTGCTAAAATCATCTGTCAATTGATTGAATCTGCTGGCGCCGATGAATTTATTACATTCAATATCCATGAAGAATGTGTTTTAAACTTCTTCAACATTAAAGCGCGCAACATTTCAGCAATGCCTGCAATAGCTGAATATTTAAATAAGAAATATTTCAAGAAAACTGATGAGAAGCCATTGATTATTGCTCCGGATAAGGGTGCATATGGTTTTGCACAGGAAATGTCTGAAATCATTGACTGTGATTGCACATATTTATCTAAAGTTCGTTTAGGGCCGGATAAAGTAGAAACTAGGATTGTTGATGTTAGATGTGACAGCGAAAGTGAAAATACTGTTAATGTGGATTCAGTAAAAGGCAAGCATGCAGTTATTATTGATGATATCATCGCTACCGGTGGGACCATTGTTAATGCAATAAACATTTTAAAGCAATACGGTGCCAGTAAGGTTGATGTATGCTGTGTACACCCAATTCTAACAAACAACGGTGCTGTTAGAATTTATGCGGCAGGCGCAGAAAAAATTATCGGTACAAACAGTCTGTCTTCCGATACTTCCCGTGTATCCATTGCAAAAAGCATTGCAGAAGCATTGAGAGATTAAAAGCATATATTTAATTCATCAAAAGATGAATTTTATTATATATTTCTTTTTTTTAACGATAAACATATTAATTTTTAATCTGTTTAAATAATTTGGATAAGATTTTAAGATTTTTGAAATAATAGTCCCATACATTCAAATTCTTTTCAAAAGTTTTATAATTAATTAAAAATAAAATATTAAAAAAAGATTAATATGTCTTGTTTATTACAGATATTTTTACAAAATATGGTATTTTTTATATTAAAATATCGTAATAATTCTTGAATGTTTAAGGGGATTTTTTCATGTTGAGGTTAGAATTTTTATCCAAAAAATTATTAATTTTACTTTTGTGCGGAGTGCTATTGTGTAGTTTGCAGGCCTGCGCAGCATGTACTGCAGTATATGTAGGGCAGGATGTAAGTGATGATGGTTCGATAATTGTTGCCAGAACAAATGATTATCCTGGAGTCTGGGGAAATCATGTAACAGTAACTCCTGCAGTAGAGAATGAATCCGGACGGACCATGCCTGTAAATATTGATGGATCGGTACAAGCAGAGATTCCAGAAACTACTTATAAATACACTGCGACACCATATATGAATAGTACATTAAACAATTGGGATCAGCCCTGCCCTGATGCGGCTGCATGTACTAATGAATATGGTGTAGTCATGACCATGTCTGTTACAGCATATGCAAATGCGGCTGCATTAAGCGCAGACCCATTAGTCGACACAGGTATTTGTGAAGATGCTGCTACGGATCTTGTGATTTGTCAGAGTAAAACAGCCAGAGAAGGTGTAGGAGTTCTTTTAGGAATTATTGATGAATATGGTAGCGCCGAGTCCAATATTGCTATCATTGCTGATCAGAGCGAAGCATGGTATATAGAGATGTATACCGGACATCAGTATGCTGCTGTGAAGCTGCCAACCGACAAAGTATCCGTATTTGGTAATGAGTTTTCTTTAGAATACTTATCTGAGTTTGATGATTATATTATATCTAAAGAATTAATTAGTCTTGCAGAGAAAAATGGTTTCGTGGTATATGGTGAAAATAATGAGGTTAATTTGCTTGACACATATTCAGGAATAGAGACTGTCGCTGACTACTCTCATATGAGGACTTGGATTGGACATCAGATTCTTGCGCCTTCAAAATTCGGTGCAGACTATGACCAAAAAGCTGTCTATCCTCTCTGTTTTACACCAGATAAAAGCGTTTCACTACAAGATGTTAGTCGGATTGTGCGTAATAGGTATGAAGGAACAAAATATTGTCCTGATGAGAATGGCAGAAATGATATACGTGTGATTGGAACTGAAGCAACATTAAGTGCCCATGTGATACAAGTGTTCCCTGACCTTCCGGCAGAAATGTCATGTATTTGTTGGGTTAGTTCAGGTCCAGTAATTTCTGGTGTTCTTGTACCATTATCCAATGACTGTATAAATGTTAGTGAAGCTTATGCAGCTAATCAGCCTGCAAATGAAAGCGATGTCTTTGATACAAATTACCCTTACTATCTATTTAAGGATATTTCTACTCGATGTATGGAACCGGGAGATTACGAAATTTACGGTAAATCTGTGAAAGCATACTGGTATGAAGCGGAAAGTAATATGTTTGCTGGAATGAGTAAAGTAATTGAACAAGCAGAGAAAATAGAGGATAAGAATATTAGGGCAAATTATATCACTTCATACTGTAATTATATGCAGACCATGGCATTCAATGACGGGAAAAAAATACTCAACGAGGTGGCTTGGACACAAAGCAGATATAGTAATAGTTTTAAAATCGATGGTGATGGTGATGTGATAGTTATACCTCCAATGGAAATAAAGCTTAATGCATCAAAATATAAATATGTTCCTGATGTACCAGGCAACACTACCAATTCAACCATTTATGCAAAAGACATTGTCAAAGTCTTTAGAAATGAAACACAATTTTATGCAACATTTTTTGACAATGAAGGAAATTACCTGGCCAATGGAACTGTGGTCACATTCAATATAAATTACATGTCATATAACCGTACAGTTGGTGCGAATGGTATAGCTAAAATGAATATTAACCTTAATCCCGGAAAATACATAATTACTTCCATCAACACAGTCACGGGTGAAAACGTGACAAATAATGTTACAGTAATTTCAAGAATCACTGAAAACCGTGATGTCACCAAATATTATAAAAATGCTACTCAATACACTGTTAAATTAATTGGTGATGACGGTAATCCTGTTGGTGCAGGTGAAAATGTTACATTCAACATTAATGGTGTATTTTACACTCGTACAACTGATGAATCAGGAATTGCAAAATTAAATATTAACTTACAGCCTGGAAATTATGTTATTACTGCAGAATACAAAGGATGTGAGGCATCTAATAATATTACAGTTTTACCGGTGTTATCAGCTAATGATTTAACTAAAAAATATGGAACTCCTGATCAATTTGTTGCAACTTTGATTGATGGTCAGGGAAAAGTCCTTGCTGGTAAAAATGTTACATTTAACATTAATGGCGTATTCTACAACAGGTTAACTGACGGCAATGGTCAGGCTAAGTTAAACATTAACTTAATGTCTGGTGAATATATAATAACTTCAAGTTATAATGGAAATAGCATTGGAAATAAAATTACTGTCACCAGTTGAGATTAAATTATAGTCTCAACAATTTTTTTATTTTTTTAATAATTTAAACAAATATCTTTAAAATTAAAGAAAAATTAGAACGAATTTTTTTTCATGTTGGATTGGTATTAAATAACATTGCACTAATCTGAAAGATAGTGATAATATTTAATTAATATAATTTTAATAATATAATCTATTGTATAAGATAAGTGATAGATATTTTAAGATGTATTGGGGGAATAGAATGCCAGTTGATAAGGAAAAGATGAAACAGGATTTAATGGATGAATCAAATAGCATTCTTAAAGAATGGAATGAGCCTTTTGTTGTTGATACAATTTCTGTAATGAATGCTCAGGGAAAAATAACTTTTTTAGGTTCCCTAAGAATATTTGATGAGAGAAATGCTTCTGACATAATGAAGGAAGTTAAATCTAAATTTGCAAAATATGGTAAGTTAACCGTTAGGGATGAAAAGGTAGTGCCATGCTGCTCTGCTAGATATACCCATATTAGTTTTAATGTTGTTGTAGATAACTCATGAAAGAATTTAAGCTTAATTCACAATATAAACCACTTGGTGATCAGCCTAAAGCTATTGATTCACTGGTTGATGGTATCAATAATGATGTTCGGGAACAGACATTATTGGGAGTAACAGGTTCAGGTAAGACTTTTACAATGGCTAATGTCATTGAAAAAGTTCAAAAACCAACTTTAGTTATTTCACATAATAAAACCTTGGCTGCGCAATTATATGAGGAATTTAAAGAATTTTTCCCGGATAATGCGGTAGAATATTTTGTCAGCTATTATGATTATTATCAGCCGGAGGCATATGTGCCAAGAACGGACACCTTCATTGATAAAGAATCCTCTGTTAATGAAGACATTGATATGATGCGACACTCAGCAACCCAGTCACTGCTTTCAAGGGATGATGTTATTGTTGTCAGCAGTGTAAGCTGCATTTATGGTATAGGTTCTCCTGAAGACTATGGGGAATTTGCATTCGGAATAGCTGTTGGCGATATCTATGACCGTTCAGAAATTATTAAAAGGCTAGTTTTCATGCAATATGAGCGAAATGATATTGAATTTGACCGAGGACAGTTCAGGGTCAGGGGTGATGTCATTGAAATCAATCCGGTTCATGGAACGCCTCCGATAAGAATTGAACTCTTTGGTGATGAAATAGATGCAATAAGTATCATAGATAATGTTACCGGCAAGAAAAAAGAAAGCCTTCAAAGATACATGATTTTCCCAGCAAAGCACTTTGTTGTCGGACAGGATAAGATGGATGTGGCATTGGCCAACATCAAAGCCGAATTGAACGACAGATTGAATGAGTTAAATGCCATGAATAAAATATTGGAAGCTCAAAGATTAGAGCAGAGAACCCGTTTTGACATTGAAATGCTTCAGGAAATGGGATACTGTCCTGGAGTAGAAAACTATTCAATGCATTTGTCCGGACGTCAATGGGGAGAAAAGCCATACTCTCTTTTAAAATATTTCCCGGATGATTTTTTAACGATTATTGATGAATCACATGTGACGGTTCCCCAAATTCGCGGAATGTACAATGGAGACCGTGCACGTAAAGAAACCCTTGTAGAATATGGATTCAGGCTGCCGTCAGCAAAAGAAAACAGACCTTTAAGGTTTGATGAGTTTGAATCAAGTATAGACAAGGTAATCTATGTATCTGCAACTCCCGGACCATATGAACTTGCCAAGTCACGAAATGTGGTTGAACAGATTATTCGTCCTACAGGTCTGGTTGATCCTGAAGTAGTAATAAGGCCTGTTGAAGGCCAGGTTGAAGATTTGCTCGGTGAAGTTAAAAAGAGAGCCGAAAGGGACGAACGTGTACTTGTTACAACATTAACCAAAAGAATGGCAGAGGATTTAACCGATTACTATGCAAGAATAGGTATAAAAGTAAGATATATGCACTCGGAAATTGATACCCTGGAGAGAATTGACATTGTTGATGATTTGAGAAGGGGAACATTTGATGTTCTTGTCGGTGTAAACCTGTTAAGAGAGGGTCTTGATTTGCCTGAAGTTTCTCTTGTAGCTATTTTGGATGCGGATAAAGAAGGATTTCTAAGAAATGAAACATCATTAATTCAAACAATCGGGCGTGCTGCAAGAAATGTCAACGGTCAGGTAATAATGTATGTTGATGAAATGACCCAATCCGTCAGGAATGCAACGGATATCACCAGAAAACGCCGTTTCCTCCAGATGAAATATAATGAGGAACATGGAATCGTACCGAAATCCACTACAAGAACCCTGAAAGAAAAAACCGAAGCCGAAGAAAAGATTGCGTCCGGTGCAGACATTAGTAAAATGCCTAAAGATGAATTGCGACTACTCATTAAGGATGTTGAAAGTGACATGAAAGAGGCGGCTGCAAGGCTTGACTTTGAACGGGCAGCAGAGTTAAGAAACAAATTATATGCGCTTAAAGGCTTTGAAAAGAACTGATTTTTTAAACATATGTATCAACAAATTAAATTAAATATCTAATTAATTCATATTATTAATTATGGGATGGAAAAAAATCAACAGATATCTGATATATTTAATTTCATTATTCATTATTTCTTTGGGAGCTTCTCTATCCATCAAAGCTAATTTGGGAACTTCCCCGTTGATTTGTCTCCCCTATGTTTGCAGTCTGATTGTTAAATTGAGTGTTGGAGAAGTGATGTTTGTAATTACTGTTATCTACATTGTTATTCAATTTGCTCTTTTAGGAAGAGATTTTGAAAAAAGACAATATCTGCAATTTATTATAGGTTCAATCTTTTCTTTTTTTGTTGATTTTTCATTGATGCTTGTTAATTTCATAAATCCTCATGATTATATTAGCCAATTAATATTATTGCTTGTAAGTTGCATTGTAGTTGCTTTTGGAGTACTGCTGGAAATTCAAACTGAAGTGGTCTACCTTCCGGCAGACGGTATTATTGTAGCTATTGCAAAAGTATTGAATAAGGAGTTTTCAAAGGTAAAGCCCTATGTTGACACGTCAATGGTTATCATTGCAGCCATTTTGTCAGTCATATTTTTAGGATATCTGGCCGGAGTACGTGAAGGTACAATCATTTCAGCTTTAATCATAGGACCTATTGTCAAGATACTTAAAAATCATTTTGACCCGTATATTTCCAGATTAATTGAATGATTTTTTCAAACAAAATAAATAAATATTATAAAATGTATAATATATTTGAAATATTTATAATGGAGAAGATATAATGATGCATAAAATTTGTCCAAGATGCGGTTCTAAACGCGTAAAATGGATTATTCCTCAAAACTGGTCACAATTTGTATGTTATGACTGCGATTATACTGGACCGATTATTGAAGGAAATGATGAATTGGCTGAAGAAATTCATGAAAATTATTTAGAATCATTAAAAGAATCAGAAGATGAAGCTGATGAATAATTGGAGGCAATTTCATGTCTGAAAATATTAAGAATCCACCTAGTGATGATGCATTCCCAATCGTATCTACATTATTTATTAACAAACGTTTTAACAGTAATCCTGAAATAACCATCAATGGTCTATCATTAACAATTCTTGATTTGATTATGCAAAATCAGATTAAATGTAATATTGAATGGCCGGAATCACATGATATTTCTAAAAAATTAACTGAAGAAGATATCGAAGTAATGAAAAGTATAACCTTAAGAATAGCAAACAAAGGAGAATTAAAAACTTCAGAAACTTCAGCAATTAAGCTTTTGAAAACAATGAATAAAGGTAAAAAGTTCAACTTGAAGGAAATGCTGAAACAAAGTAAAAACTCTTCAATAGCCAATAAATTTTACGAAGATTTTATTGATTATAAGAAAGCGCTTGAAAATGAAAATAAATATACATCTAAAGATTACAAGGATATTTTATCTGATGGAAAACTAACTAATGCAGGTAATGATCTTAAAAAAGAATGGAAGGACTTCCAAAAATATTTGACATCACAGGAATTGACTGAACAGTATCCTCCAGAATCCGTTGATGAAAATGCAGCTCAAATATTATATGGGGCCTGCTTTAACATAGAAAAGGATACTTTGGCAATTAGGGAGAACAATTCTACCCTGGCTGACTTCATTGATAAGGATGGATTCAAACTGTTAAATGCGATATTCAGCAATGCCTATTCAAATGTCAGTAAAAAGACTAAAGGTGACGGAATATTTTATGGAATAAATGACAAATACACTATCCCTGGCGGAGCATAGTGTTTTTCATTTCTTTTTTTATTTTTTTTACTTTTAATCAAATCTTTTTTTTCAAATTATTTCTAATCAAATGCTCTCTCTAATAGTTTATATATTATAGAACAAAAATATTAGTTTAGGAGATTATTATGACAGGGGAGTCTAAAAAACAAATTATCATTAAGGGAGCTAGAGAGCATAATCTGCAAAATATTGATGTAAGCGTCCCCCGTGATGAATTCATTGTGATTACTGGATTAAGTGGCTCTGGAAAGTCTTCATTGGCTTTTGATACAATTTATGCTGAAGGACAGCGTAGATATGTTGAATCATTATCGGCCTATGCAAGACAGTTTTTGGGTCAGATGAAAAAGCCGGAAATGGAATATATTGAAGGATTATCTCCAGCTATTTCAATTGATCAAAAGACAACAAGGGAAAATCCAAGATCAACTGTAGGTACCATTACGGAAGTTTATGATTATTTAAGATTATTGTTTGCAAGAATAGGCATTCCGCACTGTCCTAACTGTGGGCGTGAAATATCACACCAGACTATAGGTCAAATTGGGGACAGTATAATTGAAGAGGGTGAAGGCCTTAAAATTCAGATACTCTCACCAATTGTCCGTGACAGAAAAGGTCAGCATAAGGATGTCCTGGAGGAATTGAGAAACAAGGGTTTTGTCCGTGTAAGGGTTGACGGTGAAATCCGTGACCTGGAAGAAGACATTGACCTTGCTAAAACATACAGGCACAATATTGAAGTGGTTGTGGATCGTTTAAAAATAAGAAAAGACGTTGATTTCAAAAGAAGACTTGTCGATTCGCTTGAAACTGCTGCAGAGTTTGCAGAGGGTTTAATCAATGTATTATTCACAACAGATGACGGTGAATACGAAAAAAAATATTCAGAACACTTCGCATGTGTTGACTGCGGAATAAACTTTGAGGAATTAACTCCACGTATGTTTTCATTCAATGCTCCTCAGGGGGCTTGTCCGGAATGTAACGGTATCGGTTCTAAAATGGAAATTGATCCTAGTTTGATAGTACCTAATCCTCATTATACGCTGAATGAAGGAGCTATTGCCCCATGGTCAAAATCTGCTAAAAGGGAGAATTACTACTATCAGATGTTGGAAGCAGTTTCAAATTACTTTAACTTTAGTATGGATGTTCCGTTTAATGAGCTTCCTCAGGAATATCAGGATACAATATTATATGGATGCAATGACAAGATTCCATTCACTTTTAAAAGAAGAAACAAATCTTATATGGTAAATCGAAGATTTGAAGGAGTAATTCCAAGAATGGAAAGATTATATCTTGAAACAAAATCAAATTATTCAAGAAAATACATTTCAAAATTCATGAGCGACAGGAAATGCCATGTCTGTAACGGTAAAAGATTGCGTCCTGAAGTTTTAGCGGTTACTGTTGGAGGCAAATCAATTGCTGATGTTGTAGAACTTCCAATCAAAGATGCTTATCAGTTCTTCCTTGATTTAGAATTAACCGAAAGGGAACAGTTTATCGCAAAAGAGGTTTTAAAGGAAATCAGGGAAAGATTAAAATTCCTTGTTGATGTAGGGCTTGACTATCTCTCAATGGAAAGGTCTTCAGGTACCTTATCAGGTGGTGAAGCTCAAAGGATTAGGTTGGCTACTCAAATTGGTTCTGGGCTTGTCGGTGTTTTATACATTTTGGACGAACCGAGTATAGGTCTTCACCAAAGGGATAATGTTAAGCTAATAGGAACATTGAAAAGGCTAAAAAATCTTGGAAATACTGTGGTTGTCGTTGAACACGATGAGGAAACGATATTATCTGCAGACCATGTGGTTGATATTGGTCCTGGAGCCGGTGAGCATGGCGGTAAAGTTATTGCTCAGGGTACACCTCAGGAAATCATGATGTGTGAAGATTCAATAACCGGAAGATATCTCTCAAGAAAAGAAGTCATAGATGTTCCCAAAACTCGCCGTGAAGGAAATGGGGAGTTGATAACAATTAAAGGAGCAAAACAGAATAATCTTAAAGATATTGATGTTGAAATTCCTTTAGGCAAGTTTACCTGTGTTACTGGTGTCAGCGGTTCCGGAAAAAGTAGTTTGATTAATGAAATTTTATATAAGGGAACTAAAGGAGAATTATCTCATAAATTCACTTTTGCAGGCAAATATGATGAAATTGAAGGATTGAAAAACATTGACAAGGTCATAGCTATTGACCAAAAACCAATCGGACGTACACCAAGATCAAATCCTGCTACATACACTGGAGTATTTACAGATATTCGTGATTTATTTGCAAACACTCCTGAATCTAAAGCACGAGGATATAAGCCGGGCAGATTTAGTTTCAACGTTAAGGGAGGAAGATGTGAAGCATGTTCCGGTGACGGTATTGTTCAAATAGAAATGCACTTCTTGGCTGATGTTTATGTTCCGTGTGAGGTCTGTGGCGGTAAAAGGTATAATGATGAAACATTAGATGTTCGTTATAAAGGTAAAAATATCTATGAAGTCCTGGAAATGACTGTGGAAGAAGCATTGGAATTCTTTGAACACATTCCAAAAATACATAAAAAGCTTAAGACATTGGATGATGTTGGATTGGGCTATATGAAAATAGGTCAGCCTGCAACTACATTGTCTGGTGGTGAAGCTCAAAGAATTAAACTGGCAAAGGAATTGTCAAGAACAAGTACAGGAAATACATTATATATTTTAGACGAACCGACAACTGGTCTTCACTTTGCTGACATTAAACGTTTGCTAGATGTACTTGCCAGATTAACTGATGCAGGCAATTCAATTGTTGTCATTGAACATAACTTGGATGTTATTAAAACTGCGGACCATATCATTGACTTGGGTCCCGAAGGTGGAGATGGTGGAGGACGTGTTATTGCAACAGGAACTCCAGAAGATGTGTCTAAAAGCGGCACTTATACTGGTGAATTTTTAGATAAAGTACTCAATGAAAACATCACTCCTTATGCAAAGGAATTAATGGATGCTAAATAGTTTTTTTAGCATTTTTAATTAATTTAATGTAAAAAATAGTTTTTTTTTAATTTTTCAATGTTTGATTGTGAAGCAAAAAGCCTCACAATACAAAAACATTGAATTTAATTCTTTAATGGGAGATATGTTTTAATATATTATTTTAATTATTTAAAGTTTTCATTCAAAATGGTATTGAAATGTATTTAGCAAAACTATTATTAATAAAGATAATAAAAAGTAATAGTTGAGGAGATAATGTGAATTTTAATTTTTATGAAGCATTTTTAATTTTTATTCGTGGATTATTAATGGGTTCTGCTGATATCGTTCCAGGTGTTTCCGGCGGAACAATGGCATTGATTACTGGAATTTATGGCCATCTGATAGAGGCAATCAGTAATATTAAATTCGGATTTATAAAGCCTTTATTTAAAGGTGATTTTAAAGGAAGTTGGAATAAATTACTTGAAGAATTTGATTTTAAATTTTTAATCCCGTTGATTTTAGGTATTGGGGTTGCTTTTTTAACATTGGCTAAAGTGGTTACCTATTGTATGGATGTTCACACTGCATTAACATTTTCATTCTTCTTAGGTTTAATTATAGCTTCAGCTGTAGTATTATTTAAAAAGCTTAATAAAATCAATTTGACTAACATAATATTTGCAGCAATCGGATGTATTTTAACTTATGTTTTCGTTAGTCTAAATCCAATAGCTGCCAATCACTCTTTGCCCATATTGTTCATTTCAGGAATGATTGCAATCTGTGCTATGATTTTGCCCGGTGTTTCTGGATCATTCTTATTGTTATTGCTTGGGCAATACAAATACATGTTAAATGCTCTTCATCAACTTCATTTCACAGAAATCATTGTTTTTGTGGTGGGTGCAGTAATAGGTATTCTTGGATTTTCAAAAATATTGAATTATCTGCTTAAAAACCATGAAGAGGTAACAATGGCATTTCTTATTGGAGTCATGCTTGGATCACTTAGGGTTCCTGGTGTTGAAATAGTCAATGCTACCGGTTTAAGCATTTCCGCTTTAGTGCCATGTTTTGTCGTTGCAGTTATTGCATTTGTAATTATTATAATCATGGAAACAAAATTTGATTACATAGAGTAATCAAATTCCAATTCTTTTTTTTAAATATATAATTTCGTTAAATTTTTCATTTCATAATCTTAAAATTTTTCTGCAAAAAGTTAAATAAAATGAAAAACTCTAATTAATATTAATGGTACATAATATTTTTAATAATTATAGGCAAAGGATGGTTGCAATTACGGACGGTGTTTTTGCAATCGCTATGACAATTCTTGTTTTGGAAATTGCTGCTCCGGCTGTATCTGAAATAACATCGGGTGCTGCTTTAAATGAGTATTTTATAACTTACCTGATTCCGTCGATTCTAATATATTTCTTAAGTTTTTATATTGTATATAATTTCTGGGAAAATACTGTTATTCTTTATAATTTTACAAAAGTAAGCAATGATGTATTGTCGTTAAATGTTCTTACAATGGCAACGGTCTGTTTAACACCCTTTGCAACAGGATTTCTTTTCAATTTTTATAATTATACTCTTGTAAATGTATTTTTTTCATTGCTGATTATGGTAACCAGTTTATTATACATTGTAATGTTTATAATATTGGTCAGGGATAATTATTCTGAGTATTTTAAGAAAAAAGATGAAATAAAAACTGTTATAGACAAAAAGCATGATGACGGTATCGAATTAGACAATCTAAGAATATATGCTAGAGGTGTTGTGTTAACATTATTCTATCTGTTGCTCTCACCTTTTATAACTTCAATAATATCTCTTGTATTAGCATTCTTCTCTCCGTTAGCTAGTATAGCATCATTCGTATTGATTTTAATTTTAAGGTTTGCAATTAGAATGAAACGTTCTACAAAAGACCAATTAGTTAATATAGAACTGACTGATGAGGAAAGGGAGTTAGTTGATAATATTAGACAAAGCATCTACGGTGAGGACTAAATCCCAATACTTTTTTTCTCTTTTTCTTTTAGACGGATACTGATTATGGATTTTTTTTAATTAACGCAAGTGATTACATGCGAAAACATTAATATACTCCTTCTTTTAATGCCTTATTGAGTGTGAAGTAATTAATCATAATAACAAATCTAATTCATAGGATGTTGTTATTTAAAAAGGTTAATTATTTCTAAAAAAATAATTGGGGGAATACTATGTGGTTTGACGGCTTATTCGATGTATTGTATTATGTATTAAAAGAAGAAGAGAACTGATAGAAATTATTTAATTTTTATCTTATCTCAAATTTTATTAATTATTAAACTTATATTAAAATATAATGCTAGTTTTAAAAAAGATAAAAAAACAGTGGAGATTATATCCTATAGGTTCACCAAAAGGTGCACTAAATCATAAAAGAGAGCCGGAATTTGTAGGGAATATTAAATTTACAAATGAGGGTGATTCTTTATCTATTTCTAGATTTATAGCAGATTATAATTTTAAGGAAAATTCCACATTAAATGAAAAGTTAGTTCCTCCGGGTGAAGTCATTAAACTTCTTCGTTCCCAGGCCGTATTTTTAGCGACTCATGATGAGAAAGTGGAAAATTTCCTAAAGGGTCTTAATGTAAAAGTTAGGCACACTCGCGTATGTGATTACTGCGCTTATGATGGGAAAATTACTATCGTTAATTCTGATTTTTCTTACAAATATCAAAATCAATTAATATGTAAGGAATGTGCTTTGGATACAATCAAAAATGAAATTAAGCTTCAGGGATTTGACAAAAAGATTTTTAGAAATCTTAAGAGTACTTTAGAAAAAACTGGAAATTTGGAAAAAACTTTATCTGTCATTGATCCACATTTCAATCCATTAAAAAATAGGGATTTGACATTATTTGATAGAACATCCTTAAAGTCCAGATTGAAGATTCCAACAGTCGAAATGAAGCGTTTAAAAATTGACCATGATTTTAGAGATATTCTGATTGAAAACGGAAATGACAAGCTCTTGCCTGTACAATATTTGGCTATCCATGAAGGATTGCTTAAAGGAAAAGATTTGCTTGTTGTAAGTGCTACCGGAAGTGGTAAGACTTTGGTTGGTGAGCTTGCAGGTATTTCACAGGCTTTAAAAGGCAAGCAATTCATCTTTCTAACGCCTTTAGTGGCTTTGGCAAATCAGAAATATCGTGATTTCAAAAAGAAATACAAAAAGCTTGGTTTGAAAGTAGCCATTAAGGTTGGCCGCAATCGTGTAAAGGCTAAAGGTGAGTTAAAACTGCCGGATTCTGATGTTTCAAAAGCAGATATTGTTGTTGCAACATACGAGGGGATTGATTTTTTACTTAGAAACGGAAATTCAAATACATTAAGCAATTTGGGTGTAGTTTTAATAGATGAAATTCACATGATTGATGATGAGGATCGTGGTACTCGTTTAAACGGTTTGATTAAAAGAATCAAGCATTTGTATCCGTCAACCCAAATCATAGGACTGTCTGCTACAGTTAAAAATCCTCAGTTTTTAGCTAATGAATTTAATATGAAACTGGTTGAATATCCGGACAGGCCAGTGCCGCTGGAAAGGCACCTGGTTTATGTCAGAAATGAATCATCAAAACGTCATTTGATGGCTAAATTGGCTAAAAGAGAATTCAATTCAAAATCTAAGAAAGGATATAGGGGACAAACCATAATATTTACCAATTCAAGACGTAAAACTCACAAAATCACTAACTTCTTGCAGGAAAAGCATATTAATGCAGCTGCATATCATGCAGGTTTATCATATTATAAAAAAGAAAAGATAGAAAAGGACTTTGACAGGGCCAGGCTGTCTGTTGTTGTCACTACTGCTGCATTGGCTGCAGGTGTTGACTTTCCGGCATCCCAAGTAATTTTTGACTCTCTTGTAATGGGTAACCAATGGATTAATCCTAATGAATTTTCACAGATGCTGGGACGTGCCGGAAGACCTAGCTATCACGATAGGGGTATTGTATATTTGATTCCGGAAGTTGGAAATGACTTTGCAGGAGAAAGTGAAGAGGCAAAAGCACTGGAACTGCTTGAAAGCAATAGTGAAGATGTATTTATAGAATATGATGAAGAAAGTTCTTATGAACAGATTTTGGCTGATATTTCATCCACATCCATCAAAAGTTTTGATGAATTGACTGATTTCTATAAAGATATTGATGTTCCAATCAGTTTGGAAATTGCAATTGGTGAAATGAAAAAGTTAGGTTTAATAAGTGATGATTTTAAAATAACTAAATATGGAAGGGCCACATCAGTATCATTTTTAAGCATAGATGATGCTGAATTTATTAGGACGGCTCTTGACGATTGGGATTATTTGATTAATTATGTTAAATTATCTCCAATGTATAAAAACAGGCAGGAATATGATAAGCTAATGGTTAAAATAATTGCAATGGCTCTGGATTTGGAATTGTTTGAAAATGCATACTTATCTTCAGTTATTCACAATCAGATAGCAAATGCATTGAAAATCAAGTTTTCAACTAGGCTGTTTGCAGAGTCCACATTGGATATCATTTCTTCCGGTGAAGCCATAGATAAGCTGGATTCAAAATTCCAGGATGCTTTAATACGTCTTCAAAGTGACTTCTTAAAGTGCAATTGTCAGGACAGGCCATTTTGCAGATGTATGCAACTCGGAATATCTGAAGTGATAATTCATGAACGTTTGAAAGGCAAGGACCCGGTTGACATATCAAATAAGCTATTCAGAAAATATCAGATTCAAGTTTATCCCGGAGATATATTCTCATGGTTAGATAATTTCGTTAAAAACTTAGATGCAATAAAAAGGATAGCAAAAGCATTTAATCGTAAGAGCATTGAACGTAAAACTTCTTATTTAATTAAAAAAATAGAAAATGGGTAATAAAATGTTTGTAGAAGATAAAATTTTAATTGGTGGTGATGTTTATTTACTACCAAAAATGGCAAATAGGCATGGTTTGATTGCAGGTGCAACGGGAACCGGTAAAACGATAACCCTCAAGACACTGGCTGAATCCTTCAGTGATATGGGAGTGCCAGTATTTCTCGCTGACATGAAAGGAGATATTTCAGGTCTTGCAAAAACCGGAGAAATGAATGAAAATGTAGCCAAAAGGGTTGAAGGAATCGATTCCTTTAAGCTTAAGGCATACCCTGTTGAATTTTGGGATTTATTCGGGCAAAAAGGTTTGCCTATTCGTGTAACATTGTCTGAAATGGGTCCTACATTATTATCTAAAATTTTAAACCTAACTGAAGCGCAAAGCGGTGTTTTAAACATTGTATTTAAAGTGGCGGATGAAGAATCTTTACTTATCATTGACATTAAAGATTTGAAGTCTATGATAAACTATGTTGTTGAGCACAAGGATGTTTACGAACCTATGTATGGTGCAATTGCAGCAAAATCAGCCAATACAATTTTAAGAAACTTGATTACCATGGAGGATCAGGGAGGAAATGATTTCTTTGGAGAACCTGCTCTTGATTTGAATGACTTTTTAAGGGTTGATGATTCTGGATACGGTGTAATCAATATTTTAGATGCTCAAAAATTATCCATGTCTCCTGAAATTTACTCATCATTTTTACTTTGGATGTTATCTTCATTATATGAACAGTTACCTGAAGTAGGGGATGCAGACAAGCCTAAATTTGTATTTTTCTTTGATGAAGCACATTTGATCTTTGATGATATGGGTCCTGAATTCCTCAAAAAAATTGAACAGATTACTCGTTTAATTCGTTCTAAAGGCGTTGGATTGTATTTCATTTCACAGTCTCCAGCAGACATTCCTGATGAAGTATTGGGCCAATTGGGAAATAGGATTCAGCATGCCCTAAGGGCTTACACTCCAAAAGACCAAAAAGCGGTTAAGGTTGCTGCAGAAACATTCAGGGCCAATCCTGAATTTGATACTGCAGAAGTTATTTCCAATTTAGGTATTGGTGAAGCATTGGTATCTGTCTTGGATGAAGGCGGTGTTCCAACTGTTGTTGAAAAAGTCAACATTGTTGCTCCACAATCATATATTGGACCTATTGATGATGCATTAAGGGCGGAATTGATTAATCTGTCAGAATTGAAGGATAAGTATGCCCAGGCTGTTGACAATGAATCCGCTTATGAAATTCTTGCAAATAAAATCAATCAAAATGAAAATATTGAAAGTGAGGTGCTTCCTGCTCCAGAAACCCCACCAGTACCTCAGGAAGCTCCTGAAGAAGCCCCTCAAACTCAAGAGGCCGAAGGTCCATCCCTCGGCGGTTTTGATTTGGGAAGCATTTTGGGCGGAGGACAGCCTGCAGGTAGAAGGACTAAAAAGACTGCTCAGCAAGTGGCTGTTGAAAGAGCGGCATCTACTGCAGCAAATACTGTTGCACGTGAAGTGACCAAAGGTATTATGAGAGGATTGTTCGGACAGATGAAGTGATTGGTATGGCTCACCCTCATGTTGATGTAATTTCCTCAATGGAAGATGCATCTAAATTGATAGATATAATACATGAATCTAAAATCAGTTATGTTAGAAGTAATTTAAGCATACATCTTCACGAAAGTCAGATAAAGTTATTGAAGAATGTAGCTAAACACAGTAAAAAACATCATAGGAAGGTTCGTGTAAGGCAATTTGCAAAAATTTCAGATGATGACAAACACTTCAAACTCCATTCAAGATTGTTTCTAAAAAGATATGAAAAATTGGCCAAAAAAGATTTGGTGGAAATTTTGGATGTTGATGATTTGCCATATGACGTTGTCCTGACTGACTATGGAAAAGAAATCTTATCTGAAATTAAGGATTTGGAAAATAAATGGGCTGAAATTGCCGATTGTGATATTGATGAATTGCGAAAGATTGCCCTTAATACTTTTGATATCACATATAAGTTCAAGAAAAGTCAGAAATACCAATTCTAAATGGACAAGCTATTGAGTCGTAAGCATTGATTACTTCTTCAATAGCATCATTTCTATTTTTAAAGAAAAATAAGTGACTTTCACAATCACAGTCACTGCAGCCGAAATCCTGTATGAATTCGTTTTTTTCACTTAATTTCAAAGCCAATTCGCATTCCACTTTTTTGTCAAGATTATATATTACTTCAACTATTTCCCCATATTTCAATAGATAATCGATGTGCCAGTGAAGCTTTTTTGATTTGGAAATGTGTCTTTTTACACGGGACTCCAGATTATTCATTGCTGATCCAACGTAAACGTAAGTTCCTTTTTTAAAATCAATTTTGAGTTTTTTTCCTACTTTTAATCTTCTGTTATTTTCAACTGCAATAACTAAACAGTAGCATCCCTTCATTATTTTTAATATTATTTTTCAATGCTTATATTATTTTACAAGTTGAAATAAATATTTATACGGGTTTATTTTTTTAATTAAACAAAGTTATATTGTTTAAACTTATAATAGATAAATTTAAAAACTATATAATATAAAATAAGTTGTATAAATTAATATTGGTGAAATCTATGGATTATTATGAATATGATTGTGATAAAATTGATGTCCTTGATAATGTATTGTCCCATATGAGTGTTAGGCAGTACGATGATGCGCTTGAATATCTTGATAATTTGGATTTATTTGAAATAAATGATCCTTTGCTGTTGATGAGTAAAGCTCAATGCTATTTAAGACTTGATAAAAAAGATGAGGCTTATGAACTTTATAGGGATGCTATAAAATTATGTGATGAAAATTTGAAGGATAAAAAAGATCCCTTTATTTTAAATATTAAAGGAAACTGTTACCTGATTTTGAAAAAATATATTAAAGCTATTGAATGCTATAATGAGGTATTGAATATAGATGATGAAAATACATTGGCATTAAGCTTCAAATCAGTTGCATTAATAAGGTTGGATGAATTGGATGCGGCTTATGAATGTTTGGATAGGCTTCTGGAAATTGATTCCGAAAATAATGATATCAAATTGTTTAAAGTTCAGTATTTGAATAGCATGGAGAGGTATGATGAATCATTGGAAATATTGGAAGAGGTGTTAAACGATTCTTTTGAATATCCTCATGCATATATGCTGAAAGCGGATGCATTATATGAAACAAAACATTTTGATGAAGCTTTAATTAATGTAAATAAATCGCTGGAACTGAATCCGGACATTTCCTATTCATGGTATTTAAAGGCGAAGATTTTCATGGAATATGGAAAGTATGAATATGCCTTAAATGATTTTGATAAAGCATTGTCCATTGATTCTAATGTAGACTGCTATTTATTTGATAAGGCATCCTGTTATTTAAATTTATTGAGATATGATGAAGCATATGAAACTTATGTGAACGCTTTTAAGCTGAATCCTCACAGCGGAGGTATTGCAAATTCGGATATTTTTTTGGATTTCATCAAAGACTTGAAGGCAATTAATAAAAACTAGTTAAAATAGATATATTCATATGGAATTTAAGATTAAATCGAAGGGTCATAAGAATGTATCATCTCTTCATAAATCTACCTTTGAGATAACAAAAGATTTGGAAATTGGACCAACTGCAGATTGCATAATCGGTGTGGATATGGATGATTCCATGCTGGATTTCCCACAGGAATTCAAGGATAAAATTGCGAATTCCAATACTAGGATTTTAGTTTTGCTGGATACTCCTAATGCTCATGATGAAATTATTGGCTTTGGGCATGAAGATCTGACTTTAACGCATCCTACAGATATTGTTTGCAGAACCAGTGACTTCACCTGTCCCAGGACATTAATGATTAAATCCTCAAAAGCTGCTCGTGACTTGAATTTTGATTTAATCAATGATTTAAAAAATGAAGAAATTCTGGAAGTTACTATTAAAATCGTTGAATAATAGTTAACTATATATAATCATTAAAACATAATTATTAATAACCACTTTTGTTTTATGCGGGGGTGGTCGAGCGGTCAAAGGCGCTAGGTTGAGGGCCTAGTGGGTTAGTCCCTTCGCGGGTTCAAGTCCCGTCCCCCGCACTATTTCGAATTTTCTTTTTTTGATTAACTATATATGTTTTAAAATTTAGAGTTATATTTATCTAATTAATAAATGGTGATAAAATATGAAAGCAGTTATTCCTGCAGCAGGTTTTGGTACAAGATTCTTGCCTGCTACAAAGGCACAACCTAAAGAAATGTTGCCTGTATATGATAAACCAACTATTCAATATGTTATTGAAGAAGCGGTGGCTTCAGGTATCGATGATATTTTAATCGTAACCGGTAGAAATAAGCGTTCTATTGAAGATCACTTTGATAAATCTTTTGAACTTGAACAGACATTGCAAAGTGCAGGTAAAGATGATCGTTTAAGACAAGTTCGTGCAATCACGGATTTGGCTGATATTTGTTATGTAAGGCAAAAA
>NZ_JAZTXC010000145.1:0-2737 GCF_045636185.1 Methanobrevibacter sp.
ACCACCGTCACAGACTCTTCCTACAATGGATGGAATTCTTACAGCTTGCCAAATAGCTCCGCCAACTTCAGCTTTTAAAGCTTCAGCTTGTTCTTCAGGGAACTCTTTGTTAATGTCTAAAACAAATGCTGAGTCAATTTCATCAGCTAATTCGTCGTCACCAGTGAAAACTTTTACATAGGAGTCTTGTACTATTAATGGGTCAGTTTCTACCATGTGTTCTTGAACAACTGCTGCACCAGGCATAGCGTGGTTTACAGTTTCTAAGTAGTTTGTAATAGTTTCAGGAGTAACTTCAATACCTAATCTTTTTTCAAGAACGTTGTGTGCAGTGTTTAAACCTACAATAACAGTTTTTCTAATATCGTCCCATGCTTGTTGGATAGCTGCGTTGTTAATGTAGTGTAAATCGTCACCTTCTACGAAAGTATCAGTAGTAGATAATTGGTAGGACATTAAAGCTCTTTGACCTAAAGGAGAACCAATGTCTGGGTTGTACATTGGGATTCCTCTTTTTGCTGCGATTTCTTTACCTTCATTAACGAATGCAGTTTTTCTTTCGGATTGGGTCCAACCACCCATGTTATAAAATTGGGTTGTTTTTTCGGTTGGGTCTTCAACGAATTTCTTTTTCATTGCATCTAAGAATTTTTTATCAGCCATACTAATCTACCATCCTATAGTTGGATTGAATGCACCAAAGGATCTGGAAACGTGAATTCTTTGACAGACTTTTACAGCGTCTTCATCGTCTTTGTATGCTTCACCATCTATTCTGTAAATAGTGGTTTTTGCTCTTAAAGTTTCTTCGTCTAATGGTTCACCTAAGACTACAGGTTCGTCTAATTCTTTACCAATTTGGTCTTTAACCATTTCGACTTTACCGGTTTCTTTGTTGAATACTTGTCTTCTGAGCATATCAAACATTAAACCGTTTTCATCTAATCTTAAGGAGTGACCGTGTACACTTCCACCTCTAATACCGGTTCTTGCAGTATCGAAGTATTCGGTTTCTAATAAGATTTTGGATAATCTTTCGATGTCTCTTTCTCTTGCTTCGACTACTTGTCTTCCGGATAATGTACCGGTATCGATTCCTCTAAATCTGGATAAGTAAGATCTAGCTCTTAAGAAAGGTTGAGCTGGAGCGAAGTACATGGAGTCAACGAATTGGATGTATCTAATTCTGTCTCCTGCTTTTGCACCATCGATAGGTGCTACTAATTCTCTTACACTGTCATCTGGCTCATCCATTTCGTCTAATGGTGGGTGAACTGATTTATATTCTTCACCTGGAGCTTTATGACCTAATATTTTAACTACGTCTTCATCAGAAATTTCTCTTAACTTTTCTAACTCGTATTCTGGGTTAGTGAAGTTTCTTCTGTTTTGAGCAACCTGAGAAGTACCTGGATAAATTTGTACCATAATTATGCATCTCCTAATGCTAATTTTACTTTTCTAATTATTTCATCTAATTTTTCTTGTGAAATTGTTTCACCACGGATAACCCCTGTAACAATATCATCGATAGTTCCTTTGGTTTTAATATCATCATCTTTAGGCATGACTTTGGAAGTTTTAACGCCGATTTTAGCGAAATCTTCACAATCTACTGGTGATTCGCATATAATAATTGCATGTTTATCAACGTTCCTTAGAATTAATCTTGCTTTGTAAATTAAATGATTTGCAACTCCACCTAAGTGAATAACAAGCAATTTAAAATTACTCATTTGTTCGACTTCCTTATCAGTAAGTCCAAACAATGTTCCACCAGCGGCAGGAGCATCATGAGGAACACCCGCACCAGCATTTAAAACCATTGTACTTGTTAAAACATTAGCTTCACGTAAACCAAAAGTAATTTCACAAACAGGTTTAGTAATGTGTCTTCGTCCTGGAGACATTGCAACAGCGCATACATCAGTACCACATTCTGCAAATGTGCCTCTTTGAGCAAGACTTCCACCTTTACCCATACCGCTTGTTTCCCTACAATCTACTACGTGAGTACAACGTCCTATCATATTAATCTAAGTCATCCTTTTTAATAATTTTCACATGGTCTTCAAATGTTGAATATTGATCTGTCATTCCTACTAAATCATCTGGTAATTCTGTATCACCATATTTAATTCTATCAGAAACAGTTTGTTCTTTTCTGATATAATGAGCTCTATCTTGATTAATATCAAAACCATATGGGATATGTTGTTCACAGATTTTTTCGATTTCGTCGATTGTGGATTCCATAGTTATTTCAAGGAAAACTCTAGCAGTCTTAACCTGTAAAACTACTTTTTCACCATTGATTGTGATAACTCTACGTTCCCTATATTGTGGAGGCAGAGTTGCTTCACCTTTTGGGAATCTAGGACCATGAATAACAGTCCTTTTTACATCATCGAGTGATTCTAAGTCATTTAACAACTTTTCAGTTGTGTCACTTCCAAGAACCCTATAAGGAAATATTTCAATATCCATGTTTTAACCTTCGAAAATTAGACATAATCAAAACAATTAGATGTCACCTTTAATTTCTTCAGCTGCAGCTGCAACTGCTTTAATAGGTTCTCTGAATTCATCAATTTGGCTGTATACTTCTTTAATTAAACCAGAAGTTGCTTCTGGTGAAAAGAGTTGTGTTCCTGCATCTAAGGACATAGCAGCAGCTACACAAGGGATACAGAATCCTTTACTGTGTCTGGTTACAACGTGGTTACCGTTGAATAAA
>NZ_JAZTXC010000146.1:0-8029 GCF_045636185.1 Methanobrevibacter sp.
CTATTAACCAGTACCATGATATTGGATGCAGGTAGTGGTGTTCCACATGATGCTCCTGCCGGTGGTGCAGGAAACGCTTTTGGTTTGACTGACAAGGAAGTTGAACAAATGCAAAAGTTTAAGGTTATTGTGGTTCATTTAGGAGGAGTAAGAAATCATATTACCTACAAGGCAAGATTAATCTTGCGTAACGTTAACAAACCTTGTGTTATTATTTGTGAATATCCTGTTGACTTTGAAGATTTTGCAAAAATTGGTGTAAAAACCGCAAAGGTCATGCCTGAAGAGGTAAAGACAGAAGGTAAAATCATGAATATTGTTTCAGGTGTTATTAGGGGACAAACAGTGTCTCAAGAAAAATTAGATGAGATTATTAGAAAAGTTAGATTAACATTAGGAGATGCATAATTATGGCACAATATTATCCAGGAACTTCTCAGGTAGCTGAAAACAGAAGAAAATTCACTAACCCAGATGTTGAGTTAGAAGTTTTAAGAGAAATATCTGATGAAGACGTAGTAAAATTATTAGGTCACAGAGCTCCAGGTGAAGAATACAAATCCGTTCACCCACCTCTCGACGAAATGGACGAACCTGATGACATTATTAGAGAAATTGTAGAACCTATCGACGGTGCAAAAGCAGGGGACAGAGTAAGATACATCCAATTTGTAGACTCCATGTACTTTGCTCCAGCTCAACCTTTCTTAAGAGCAAGATCCTATGTATACAGATACAGAGGAATCGATACCGGTACCTTATCCGGAAGACAAATTATCGAAGCTCGTGAAAGAGACGTAGAAAGAATTTCTAAAGAAATCTTAGAAAACGAATACTTTGACACTGCACGTACTGGTATCAGAGGTGCAGGTGTACACGGTCACTCTTTAAGACTCGACGAAAACGGTTTAATGTTTGACATGTTAAGAAGACAAGTACTCAACAAAGAAACCGGTAACGTTGAAATGGTAAAAGACCAAATTGGTCGTGAATTAGACGAACCTGTAGTATTAGGTGAACCATTAGATGAAGAAACTTTAAGAGCTAAAACCACTATCTACAGATACGATGGTGAAGCTTACAAAGACGACGTTGACGCTGTAACTGTATTAAATCAAATACACGTCACTAGATCTCAATTTGGTTACAACCCAGAATATTAAGGAGGTTTATTAAAATGGCTGATAAAAAATTCTTAGATGCAATGACTAAAAAGTTCAAAGAAGCTCCAGAAGAAAAAACTACTACCTTCTATAATATGGGCGGTTGGACTCAATCTGAAAGAAAAACTGAATTTGTAAACGAAGGTAAAGCTATTGCTGACAAAAGAGGAATCCCAATGTACAACCCTGACATTGGTAACCCACTTGGTCAAAGAGCTTTAATGTCCTACCAATTATCTGGTACTGACACCTTTGTAGAAGGGGACGACTTACACTTTATCAACAACGCAGCTATCCAACAAGCTTGGGACGATATCAGAAAAACTGTAATCGTAGGTTTAAACACTGCTCACAACGTACTCGAAAAGAGATTAGGTATGGAAGTAACTCCTGAAACCATTACCAACTACTTAGAAGTTGTAAACCACGCTATGCCTGGTGCAGCTGTAGTACAAGAACACATGGTAGAAACCAACCCATTATTAGTAGACGACTCCTACGTAAAAGTATTTACTGGTGACGACGACTTAGCAGCAGAAATTGACCCTGCATTTGTATTAGACATTAACAAAGAGTTCCCAGAAGAACAAGCTGAAGCTTTAAAAGCTGAAGTAGGCGGAGCTATTTGGCAAATTGTAAGAGTCCCATCTGTTGTAGGTAGAGTTTGTGACGGTGGTACCACTTCCAGATGGTCTGCTATGCAAATTGGTATGTCAATGATTTCTGCATACGGTCAATGTGCAGGTGAAGGTGCTACTGGTGACTTCGCATACGCATCCAAACACGCAGAAGTTATTGGTATGGGTACTTACTTACCAATCAGAAGAGCAAGAGCAGGTAACGAACTTGGTGGTGTCCCATTCGGATTTATGGCAGATATCTGTCAAGCTACCAGAGTAACCGACGACCCTGTAGAATCCGCATTAGAAGTAGTAGCTTTAGGTGCTGCTTTATACGACCAAATTTGGTTAGGATCTTACATGTCTGGTGGTGTAGGATTTACTCAATATGCTACCGCAGCATATACTGATAACGTATTAGACGACTTCTCTTACTTCGGTAAAGATTACGTAGAAGACAAATACGGAGACTTATGTTCCGCACCTAACAACATGGACACTGTTCTTGATGTAGGTTCAGCAGTAGCATTCTACTCCTTAGAACAATACGAACAATACCCAGCATTACTCGAAACCCACTTCGGTGGATCTCAAAGAGCTGCTGTTGTATCCGCTGCTGCAGGTATTTCCACTGCATTCGCAACTGGTAATGCACAAACCGGTTTATCTGCATGGTACTTAGCACAATACTTACACAAAGAACAACATTCCAGATTAGGATTCTACGGTTACGACTTGCAAGATCAATGTGGTGCAGCTAACGTATTCGCTATCAGAAACGACGAAGGTTTACCACTTGAATTAAGAGGACCTAACTATCCTAACTATGCAATGAACGTAGGTCACCAAGGTGAATATGCAGGTATTGCACAAGCACCTCACAGTGCTCGTGGAGACGCATTTGCAGTTAACCCTCTCGTAAAGATTGCATTTGCTGACAAAAACTTGCCATTCGACTTCACTAAAGTCAGAGCAGAATTTGCTAAAGGTGCTTTAAGAGAATTCGAACCTGCAGGTGAAAGATCTATCATCATTCCAGCAAAATAAGTTTGGTGTAAACGGGAATATATAAATAAGGTTTTTAATCTATAGGATTTTTTATCCTATTAGATTTTACCTTATTTATTTTTTTCAATATGATATTTGTTTGTATAAAGTAGAATGGATTTTTTTTCAATTGATTTTGAAAATGATAAAATGCATTTTATAAAAAAAATTTAAAAAAAATAGTTTCAATATGGGAATTTAAGTTAATTTAAATGGATTAAATTTCAATTGATTTTGATAAATCGCTTTAAAATTAAGGTAATGCTAAAAATAATTGATAAAATTTGAGATTTTTTAGTAAAGCTTATATATAGTGTTTTAAAAAAATTATAGAATATAGAGAGTTTAATGTCTCTAAATTAATTAATTTTAAGTTTATTTTAATTTAAGTAGACTTGAAAAAATTCTTGGTTTATCTTTTTAATTATTCAGGTTTAATTATTAAGATTTTTAGATTTATTCATCAAATATTTCATTCTTAACACTTTAAGGATTTAATCTAGCTAGATTAAAAGCTAAGTGGTTTGCCTTGGCTTATTTGATTTATAAAATCTTTGTTTAAGTTATGAGGTATAATCATAAAGTATAAAATCATTCAGATGTTCTAAAAATGGTCTAAATTTTGCTTTAGTCCATTATTTAGTCCATTTTTATTTTATGTCTTTATGGTTTTATATTTGAGCAGAATATGTCTAAATGTGATTAATAGGAAAGTTAATCACGTAATAGTTTATTAAATAATTAAATTTAATAAAATTTAAGGAGGAAAAGAAAATATGGACCCTATTACATTAGGTGTAGTCGCATTAATGGGTGCAGCAGCAACCATTGCTGGTGCTGCAGAGGACTTAGAGTCTGACATCGGTTCACAAAGTAACCCTAACTCACAAGTTCAACTTGCTCCACAAATGGGACATTTACACCGTATGATCAATAAGGCAGCTTCTGGTGAACCAGTAGCATATGGATGCTGGTGTGGTATCGCTGGTGGTATCGCAGCTCTTGCAATGGGTATGGGTATTTTACCTATAGTCGCAATTGCAATGGGTTCTACTGTTGCTGCATTTGTTCACGCAATTTATACAGTCACATCACACATGGGAAGGATTGTTGGTCAATCTCAATTTGAACAACCATTATTCATGGACGTATTAACCCAATCCTTAGGCCCTATCGCAGCTCATGGTTTTATAGCTAGTTTCGGTATTGTAGGAATCGCTTACTTAATGACCCTTCCATTAAATGGACTTGGACACCCATTCCCATTACCATTACTCGCAGTACTATGGGGAATTACTATTGGTGCAATCGGTTCATCCACAGGGGATGTACATTACGGTGCAGAAAGCGAATACCAAAAATTCGATTACGGTGGAGGTACTCCTGTAGCTATTCAAGGGGATATCGTAACCAAAGCTCCTCTCGGTGCTAAAAACTCTATCGATGTAGGTAACTTCTGTGCTAAATATGGTGGACCTTTAACCGGTTTCTGTTTCGGACTTATTGTCTTCGTAAGCTTCTGGATCACTGTTGTATTCGGAGCTATTGGAGGACAAATCGTAGGACTTATCATCGTTATTTTATTAATCGCTGGTAACTACTTCCTTGAAAAGTCTGCAAGAGAAAAATTCGGACCATATGAGGAATAAGGAGGTTACATTATGAATCTTATTATATTTATTATATGTGTTGTAATTGCAGGTATTATTATGGGAGGAGGTGTACACTTCATTCCTGTAGGTGGTGCTCCTGCAGCTATGGCTACCGCTACCGGTGTAGGAACTGGTACCGCAATGTTAGCAGCTGGTGCAGGATTAACTGGACTCATTACCGCAGCATCTATGACTGGACAACCAGTATGGTTGATCATCTTAGCTGGTGCAGTCGGTTCCATGTTAATGATGGGTATCACCATGCTTATTGGTAACTTTATTTATATTTTCGGTGTTGGTGTAGTGCCAGCATCTGGTAAGGCTCCTGTTGACCCAATCACCAAATGGAACCAAGAAAAATATAAAACTCCTGGTACCGAAGGACACGGTATTCCTACCGTATGTTACATTAGTGGTATCATTGGTGGTTTACTTGGTGGTGCTGGTGGTGGATTAGTCTACTGGGCTATTAACGAATTCGCAACCGCTAACATGACTGGATTTGACGCTACTATTATTGCAGGATTAGCTGCTATCTTATCCGTAGGTATGTTCTTCATCAACTCTGTAACTGCTTCCTATAACATTGGAGGTACCATTGAAGGATTTGTTGACCCTAAATTCAAAAGACTCCCTACCGGAATTTTAGCTTGTGCTATTGTTTCTCTTGTAGCTGCAATCTTCATGGTTTTAATGATTGGAGGTATTTAAGATGTCTGCTGGAGGAAGTGGAGCACCTGCAGAAGGTGCTGTAGATGCTAATGTAATATTAGCAGTTGGTATTATCGGTGGATTACTCGGTATTTACTTATCTGGTATTAACCCTATTATTGGACCTGTATTAAGCTGTCTTGGTGCAGTTTGTGCAATCCTTTGGGGTGTAATTGCAATCCGTAGTGTAGCAAGTTATGGTTTAGGTACTGGTGTACCTTCTATCGGTTACATGTCTTTAGGTATTGGTGTAATCGGTGCTTTAGCTGGTGTAGGTATTATCGCAGCTTTCAACTTAAGCGGATTAGAAATTGCTGGACCTATTCTTGCATTGATCTTTGCAATGCTCATTGGTTTATTAGTTGCAATTGTAGCTAAAAAAATTGTTGGTATGAAAATTCCTGTTATGGAAAGATGTACTGCAGAAATCGCAGGTGCTGCAGCTTTAGCTGTTTTAGGATTCTCCTCTGCTGTTGCAGGTGGATACTCCATTGACTTACTCTTATCTGCTGTAGTTGCTCCTGGTTATATTGCTATCTTCTACATCTTATGTACTATGGCAATCCAACACCCATTCAACGCATGTTTAGGACCAAACGAAGACCAAGTAAGAACTCTTAAATGTGGTGCTTCTACTGCATTCTTAACTATGATTATTACTGGTATTCTCGCTATTTCCGCTGGAGGATTAGCATGGTTTGCAATTTTAATTGTCGGACTTATCGGTTGGTACATCTCATTTAAGATGTTTGTTAATGCTTCCTGTGAAGCTGCAGCATCTGTTAAATGGGCTGGATTATGGCCAAAAGTTGAGGAATAAGGAGGTTGTTATAGATGGTATTACCTTTAATACAATTTATTCCTGAATTAAACTTAAATCTTGACGCAGAAACCGGTATTCTCGGTGCTGGTGGTGGAGATTTAATTATTCTTTCAATGGATGAAATTAATGCTGAAATCGCAAAAGTCGAAGCAGCTGCTGATGAATTAATGAATTCCTTAGATCCTAATTCCGCACCATTAGGTTCCTTCCCAGGAAGAGAAGGTAACTTTGTAATTGCAGGTAAATTAACCAACATGGTTTATGGATTTGTTATAGGAATGTTCCTTATTATGGCAGCTATGCCTATATTAACAGCTATGGGGGTTTTATAGATGGCTGACAAAAAACCTACTGCTGATAACTGGCCTGTAGTAAGTGGAGACTACATTGTAGGGGACCCTGAAAGTCCTGTTGCTGTAACTACTTTAGCTTCTCACAATGAAGATATCCCAGCTGCTGCTGGAGCAGCAATCGCTGGACCTTGTAAAACTGAAAACTTAGGTATTGAAAAAGTTGTAGCAAACATCATTTCAAACCCAAACATCAGATTCTTAATCTTATGTGGTGCAGAAGTACAAGGTCACATTACCGGTCAAAGTATTCAAGCATTACATGAAAATGGTTGCGACCCTGAAAAGAAAAAAATCACTGGTGCTACCGGTGCTATTCCTTTCGTAGAAAACATTCCTATGGAAGGTGTAGAAAGATTCCAACAACAAGTAGAACTTGTTGACTTAATCGATAACGAAGACGGTGGAGCAATCACTGCAAAAGTAAAAGAATGTATTGAGAAAGATCCTGGTGCTTTTGAAGAAGATGCTATGGTTATTGAAGTGAAAGAAGGAGATGACGACGACGACGATGGTGAAGAAATTCGTCCTATTTCTCCAGAAACTGCATTACTTGAAGCAAGAATAAGAAATATTGATACTCAAGTAAAATTAGTTGGTGCTGTACAAAGAAATATGGCAGGTAACTATTCAGGTAAAGTCCAAGGTATTATGATTGGATTAGTATTTACTTTAGTAATCGGTTTCTTATTATTAATGGCACCATTAATAGGTGTATAAACTGGAGGTTTTATAAATGGTTAAATTTTCAAACAAACCAAATACTCGTGGTATTAAAAATGCTTCTAGTGATGTAGAATACCGTGCTAAGCTTTTAGGCAGAGAAGGAAGATTATTCGCTGGCGTAATCAGCACCAGATTTTCTGGAATAGCTATCGGTATTGGAATTGCTCTTTGTTTAGCTGTTGTTATTCCATACTTAGCTAAATTATGTGGATTATAGAGGTGTTAAAAAATGTCTGAAGAACAATCAGTACCTCAAATTATTGTATCTACCGACGATATGTCAGCTGCAGTCCAAAAATTAGATGAGGCTGAAGAAAAAGTAGAATTTGCTGTTGGGGAATACTTCCAACGTTTAGGTCAACAAAACGGTAGAGATATTGGTATTTTATATGGTATAATTTTAGGTCTTGTAATTTTAATAGTATCCATTGAATTTGGTTTAGTCAATGCAATGAGTACTATGATGGCAGGACTAATCTAAATTGGAGGATTATAAATGTTTAGATTTGATAAAGAACAACTCGTCGTAGATATTGCCGGAGTAAAAATGGGAGGACAACCTGGTGAATACCCTACTGTTTTAGCAGGAACAATCTTTTACGGCGGACACAAAATTATTAGTGATGAAAAAGAAGGTATCTTTGATAAAGATGCTGCTGAAGGATTAATTAAAACTATGGAAGAAATGTCTGATGTAACCGGAAACCCTTGTGTTGTACAAACTTTCGGTGCTACTGCAGATGCTATGGTAAAATACTTAGAATTTGTAGGAGACGTCTGTGACAAACCTTTCCTTATAGATTCAACCGCAGCTTCTGCAAAAATTGCAGGTGTAGAATACGTTCAAGAAGCAGGATTAGCTGACAGAGCTGTTTACAACTCTTTAAGTATGGCTGCTGAACCTGGTGAAATCGAAGCTGTTAAAAACTCAGACATC
>NZ_JAZTXC010000147.1:0-7097 GCF_045636185.1 Methanobrevibacter sp.
TTGGTGAAATTCCAACTCCAACCATTAGATTCATCCAATATGACAGTCTGATTTAAAACACCATCAGCAAACAAATGAACAGTAATACTACTTGGCCTTAAACCATTCTTATTATTTCCATCATTCCAAACTTTTGTAACATTAACAGAAGTAACCTCAATATTTGTAATAGTGAAGTTGTACTCTGTGTTATTGGAATATTCAGTAATATAATAGTCAATAGAATCTTCAGTAAAACTGTACTTGATCTTTTCACCATTTTTATACACATGTAAATTAGTGAAATTATAACTCCAGCCGTTAGATTCATCCAATACAACAGTCTGATTTAAAACACCATCAGCAAATAAATACACAGTAATACTAGAAGGCCTTAAACCATTCTTATTATTACTATCATTCCAAACTTTTGTAACGTTAACAGAAGTAACCTCAATATTTGTAATAGTGAAGTTATATTCTGTGTTATTGGAATATTCAGTAATATAATTGCCAATAGAATCTTCACTGACATTATATTTAATCTTCTTACCATTTTTATAGACAGTTAAGTTAGTAAAATTCCAAGTCCAACCATTAGATTCGTCCAATACTACAGTCTGGTTTAAAACACCATCAGCAAACAAATGAACAGTAACACTGCCAGGTCTTAAACCATTCTTGTTATTGCTGTCATTCCAAAGCTTAGTAACGTTAAGGGAAGTAACTTCTACATTTGTTACAGTGAAATTATATCTGGTACTATTTGCTATTGCAGTTATGTAGTTATCAACTGAAATTTCACTGATAGTATAGTTTATCAATGTTCCGTTACCGTATTTTGCTTTTTGCATTATTGATGACAACATTTCACGCATTTCTTCGCTTTCCATACCAGTATAGTTTATTGCTAAATTACTGGTGGTATTAGTTGGAAGATCTGTGAATGTGTATTTCCAATTATTTGCTGCGGATAAAGTGACTGGATTAACTCCGTCAACAGGAACGAAACCTCTACCATCACCATAATCTGCAAGCAATTGTACAGTAACTTCAGACGGTCTGACTCCATCCTGATTATTAGAATCATTCCAAACTTTATTAACACTGATGTTAACAAATGGAACATCAGTAAAGATTAATGAAAGCAAGTTTTGACCCGTTGAATTTGTATTAATCAAAACAGTGAAGTTAAATTCACGCAATACTTTTGTTCCATTTTGAAATATAATAACTTTTTTAGCATTTGTATATGGAACACGTATTCCTTCAACATCAACTTTATGAATAATGGTCTGAACTAACTGATTGGTACTTGTTCTATAGTCAGTGCCTTGAATGAAGAGTATATAAGCCTCATGAAGTTGATCATAATCCAGTTTATCACCATATTCATAGAATAAGTATTTGAGATACCATGAAACATCTGAATGATCATAAAAATTGGTAATGAGTGTTTCATTATAATCATCTGCACTTCCCCTAAGTGAACGTAATTTTCTTACAGGTTCGTTCTTAAACTTATAAACAATAAAGACATCCCCTTCGGCAGCTCTCATACGGAATGGATTTATACAAAATCCAATGGATCCATCTGAAAGTGGAATAAGGTATGATTGGTAATCTAAACTAAGTACAACACTTGAGTTATTTGAATACGGTTCCTCCTTATAATTATTTTTTGATAGATTATTAGGAGTGTTTTTGGAAATATTGGTACTGCTGTTTGTGAAATCATAGAGATATGAAACACCACCAACATCATCAGTTGCATGGTTGAAAGTTACATTAGAATTTATTAATGCATTATCGCTTCCAATCATGAAAATACCTCCACCAATATTTGCCTGATTGTAGGAAACAGCCGTATTTTCAATTGTAACATTATTGCCTTTCAAATAGATTCCTCCACCAAGGAATGATTTACTATTTGTAATAACAGTATTGTTTATAACACCATTATTTCCTGCCCAATAGAGTCCACCACCTAATTCTGTACAAAGGGAATCTGTGATATTGATATTGTTTAAGGTAACATTGTAAGTATGCTGATGATAAGTGTCTTCAACAGCAATCGCTCCATATTCAATAGAATTGGCACCTTGAACATTGATATTTTCTGCAGTTACATTATTGGCATGCATGAAAATAGCTGCACCGCTGTGAGCTCTTACATTTGAGAAGTTACAGTTTTCAATATTTGAGTATGAACCCTCCATCATTATCATAACAGCTCCACCATCACCATCAGCACTAATATCAGTGAAAACACAATCAGTAATGTTGGTATTAAAGGCATTAACATGAACGGCTCCACCATCACCATCAGCACTAGTGGCTGTAAAATTACAATCATTGATTGCAGTATCTTCACCATTAATCCAAATGGCTCCACCATCAGTATTGGCATGTGAATTTATGAAGCTGCAGTTTTCAACTTCAGAATTTTTACTATTAAAACCAATTAAAATGGCTCCGGCATGCTCATCTGCACTGGTATCTGTAAAACTACAATTGGTAATGACAACATTTTTTCTGTCTGCATAAATAGCACCAGCATATCCTCCGGCACTTACATTATCAAAAGTACAATTTGCTATAGTACCTCCAGGATTTTTACTGGTTAAATATATGGCACCTACATCACTATCGGAATGTACATTATTAAAACTACTGTTTGAAATAGTAGGATTAATGCCTCTCAGTTCCATGGCTCCGTATTTACCTTGAGCGGAAACATTAGTAAAATTACAGTTGTTAATTGTAGTATCTTTACTTTCATCTATTATAGCACCGCCGTTTCCCATAGAAGAAACATTGATGAAAGTACAATTCTCAATAAGACCATTTGTATTAGAACTCCAGTCTAAAGCACCAGCAGTATTAGCATTAGTATTAATGAATTGGCTGTTGGATATGACTGAATTTTCTCCGCTTCCATAAATTGCACCACCACTAGTACTGGAGCTACAATTTTCAAAAATACAGTTATCGATTAAAGTATTTGGAGAATGGATTAATAAAGCACCGCCCTGACCTGAACTCATATTAGTAAAATTAGAATTTATAATCGTTAAATTACCATCATAACTTCTAAAAATATTATGGTCACCATTTGAAAAGCTACATTTGTCAATAAGAGTATTATCTACACCATAATCTGTAACAATTGAAGCATTATCAAATTTGGAATCAATAATATGGGCATTATCAGCACGGATATTAATGGCACTGCTTGAGTTAATGAATTTAATATTGGTAATATTTACATTATCTGCAAGAATTTCCAGTATTGCATTATTATTTCCATTTACTATTACGTCACCATATTCTTCATCATTTTCAAGACCATGGATATTTATAGGTACTGTAATTCTAACATTGGAAATGTTGTGTTCTCCACCACGTAACCAGATTTCATGTGCCTGATTTGTTGAAGCTGATGCCAATTGGAGTGCCACTTCAAGGGATTTTACACAGCTGTGAAAAGTACCAGGATAATTGTCATTTCCATCAGGATGAACATAAATTATGCCTGTATATGGATTAGCATTAGCATTAATCGTAGCAGTGTATACTTTTCCAGAACCAGGATAATCGACTGAAATTATATTTCTGCCTCTATGAGGATTAATTGATACAGAAGCAAAACCTTCTGAAAGAAATGTGTCTGAAAGTATCGTTTCCCCATTATTTAAGATATTAATATAATTTCCACTAATCTCGTTACCTGCATCATCAGTAACAGTAATAGGAACTGATATTGATCCTGAAAATATTCCTTCTACGGTATTATAACTAGGACAGGTTGCTGTAGAATTATTCATGACTGTAATGATGTAATCTTTAAAAGATCCCTGATTATAGATTTTTTTACCTTCGCTGGCATTGGAACCGACAATATTATTGTTTGTTAATGTGGTGTTTATTCCATCGTTATAAATGGAACCACCATTTTGACTGGCTTTATTATCAGCAAATCTACAATTTGATACTGTGGAATTAGCCATTGAGACATAAATAGCTCCACCATTTGTCCCGCTATTGTTAATAAAATCACAGTCATTAACAGTAGCGTTTTTTCCTGAAATATGAAGCGCTCCTCCTCTTATACCAGTATTGTTAATAAATGTACATTTATCGAGAGTGACATTTTCAGCATCAATTACAACAGATGCATCATATTGACCCAAATTACTTCCATTAACAAAACGGATATTGGAAATATTTGAATTATCTCCCATAATGAGTAATATCCTGCTTTGATTTCCATTGATTGTAACAGAGCCTAAACCAGTAATATTTAGTCCGTAACTTGCTGGAATTTCCAAAGTTTTTTCATGATATGTTCCTTCATTAATGATAATAGAACGTTCGTTACCATCACGCATAGCAAATTCTATTGCTTTTTTAATGCTGCTTAAAGGAGAATCAACAGATCCATTATTATCATCACTGCCTTCAGTTGAAACATAAATAGGACCTAAATATATTGATGGGAATCTTATAATAGCATTCTTGCTGCTACTAGTCCCAGCACCAAAATACTCTCCACTAATTATTGCATCGCCGCCATGTCTAGGAGAAATGGATATTTTCAAATCTTCGCTAGCCGTTAGAGTGTCTACTTCGGCACCGTCATAGAAAACTCTTACATTTCTACCTGAAATAACGTTTCCCATGTCATCAGTTACAACTACACTTATTTCAACAGCTTGACTGGAAGGAGCAATTACAGTAGAATTATTTGCCAATATTACAACAGCAGAACTTAATTTACCTTCATTATAGATGCTTTTTCCAGTTTCAGCATTGGAATTTGTAATTATGTTGTTTGAAAATATTGTAGTAGATGCTTTATTGTAAACACTGCCTCCTGCGTTTGTTGCTGAATTACTATCAAACTCATTATTTGTAATTGAAGCACCACGATAACTTGAAGAGCCATCATGGTATATGGCTCCACCATTAATAGCAGTATTATTGATAAAGGTACAATCATCTATAATAATTATATCTCCATTGTTAGTTATGGTTTTGATGTAAATGGCACCACCATTAGATGAAGCAGTGTTGTTAATGAAAGTACAATTTTGAATCGTGACATAAGGCCATCTATCATTAATATTAAAACATCCACCGTTTAGACCTTCATTATCCACGAAAGTACAGTCAGTAAAAGTGAATTGTCTACCATTATCTATACTAAATAGAGAATCATCACTCATTTTAATGTCTTTGAAAGTACAATTTTCAAATTTTATTTCAGAACCATAAATGAATTCAAAAGCTTTGCTTTCACTGGATCCTCTTGAATTTTTAAAGGTTATATTGGAAATTGTTGTTAAACCATTATTCACCTTTAATATTTTGTTTTGCTCTGCATTTATTATTACAGAACCTAAACCTGCAATATTAAGTGGACAATTTGGAATCTCTAATGAATTTTCATAATATGTTCCTTCATTGATGATAATTGAATGTTCATTATTGCTTCTTGTAGCAAGTGATATGGCTTTTTCAACAGTTCTTAACGGTGAATCAATAGAACCAGAATTGTCATCACTTCCATCAGTTGAAACATAAATAGGACCAGTATACTGGAAAATAACCGTACCGGTTTTAACAATACAGTTATTTGCACCTTCATAAGTTCCGCTTATTATTGTTTTACCAAGATGTCTGTAAGGAATGCTGATTTTTGAGTCATCCCCTGCAGTTACGGAGCCTATTTCTTCATTATCACTATAAACTACCACATTTCTACCTGAAATGATATTTTCCATGTCATCAGTTACTCTAACATCAACATCAACAGATGAAGATGAATCAGTTGTCACAGTCTGGTTATTTGCCAATACCACGTATAAATCATTTATTGAACCGTCATCTCGAAGACAAATAGCTGATTTGGTTGCACCATCGGAGATTGCATTATTTGAAAATTCGGAAATGGTTCCTTTATTGAATATTGCATCTCCAACATCGGATGCTTCATTATTGTCAAAGGTATTGTCTTTAATAATGCAGTCTGCCCATTCACCAAGGGATATTGCTCCACCTTTAGAACCGGCAGTATTGTCACTAAAGGTACAGCCTTCAACAGTAACACTCCATACTGTGCAATAAATAGCACCTGCATCATAGTCTGCATGATTGCTGGTGAAGGTACAATCTTTAATGAGGGTTTCATAATTATCCCAGAGATAAATAGCACCTCCATCCCAGAATCCATAATTATCAGTGAAATTACAGTTTTCAATAACAATAGAAGCACCACTAGATTCACTATAAATACAAGCACCATAGCCCCCTGTATTCTCTATGAAATTACAGTCTTTAAAAGTAAAAGACCCTCCACTAAAGATACTAATAAAAGGGTAATCTGATGCCTCTATATTTTTGAAAGTACAGTTTATAAACTTAACACAGGCACCGTCACTAAACTTAAAACCTGATTCGTCAGGATTTCCTTTATTGATAAATGTTATTCCGCTGAAACAAACATTATATCTTTGAATATCAAAGAAAAATTCAATATTATTCTCACAATCAAGAATAACTTGACCGCCATCAGCTTTAATCAGGAGTCCTTCATAATCAGAATTGATTTCCTGCCCAATATTACTACTGCCAGTATATACACCAGGCTTAATATTGATTACGGCATTATCTTCATTAATATTATCCAATGCACGTTCAATATCATGATACGGATTATCCTGAGATCCATCGCCATCATAATTTAAATCAACATAGATAACTTGACCATCATAATCATTTTCTTCGTCGTAAGAACCTAAAATGTTCTTTTTACCTTCTGAGGAACCATCCTTATAATCCATTGCAGACCCTAAAATTGAAGAATTAGATGCAATATTTGAATTAGCATCTTTTACATTAGTAGAATCAAGATTATTAAAAACAGCTCCATCCATATTGGATATGGATAAACTATCTGATGATAAATTATCATCGATGTCATGGGATGCTGAAACGGCACCCATGCTAAGAATCAATACAATAAATATAATTATAAATTTATTTATTTTAATTCTCATAGTTTCCTCCATAAATCCATGTATTATCAGATTAATAATACATTCATATATTTGTTA
>NZ_JAZTXC010000148.1:0-5815 GCF_045636185.1 Methanobrevibacter sp.
GGACTTTTTTGTTGCACAGTCTGGAAATCTATTGTAAAATAAACACATCAAGAACACAAAGGTGAGAAGATCATGAAAAAGCTTTGGATTATTGGATTTATTTTTGCGCTGCTTTTATGCGGCTGCGTCGAGAATGATACTCAATCAACCACACTGCCAGGATCCACCGTCTGCAGCATTCATACAGACGTGAAGGGCGACGGCATTTGCGATGAATGTCAGATCTCTGTCATTGTGTCCTTCGACATCTACGCCATCAACGATCTTCAATTACAGAATTGGTTGGAATATATACGTTAGACTGAATGCTGACATCATTTCCAATAATCACATCCCCTTCAATAACTGTATTGGTTCCAATCAATACGTCATCACCTATATTGGTATTTTCTCTGATTACGACATTATGGCCTGTTCTGAAATTATCTCCGATGACTACATCGTTGTAGATAATAGAGTTTGAGCGGATAGTGTAGTTACTACCAATGACTGGAGGTTTTGAATTTGAAGCGTATTCGACACCGAATTGAATGTTTTGATCAGCGGGGAATTTTAATTCTGGTTTTGATAAATCTGGTTTGAGGGATTCCCTTTCAATCATAGGTTTTTCATAGACAATGTCAGTTGGTTCTTCTCTTTGGGGCTGTCCGTAGAATTTATCTTCAGAATACATCGGTTTTTGTTGATAGAATTGTTTTGGAGGTTGAGAATACATTCTGTCATCTCCTGACATCTGAACTATGCGATGCTGTTTTTCTTCACGGATATAATAAGGATTGTCCTTGAACTGTTCATAAGGTTTTTCCCTGTTTTTTGACTGCCCATCACCAAGAGTATGTGAAAATCTAACCATATTATCAAACCTTTATAATTTTTAATGATTTAATGTATGTTTTTAAATAGTATATATATTAGATGGTTAATTTATTGAACACTGATGAAAACCATTCAATTGCCTAAAATTTAGGAATATACATATTGTAATATGGTCCTAACAATTAATGAAAAGGTATTGTTTAATTAAATAGCATGAATTTTAAACAATGAAAAATTATATTGATTTTTGATAAACTTGAATAGTCAAATATCAAAAATTTATTACAATACATGATTATGCAAAAGAAATTTTAACGCTTAAAACTAATATTTTGCCAAATAATTACATAATAAGATTTAATTTTGAAAATAACTCTTTTATATTTCATTTTTTAGCATTTAAAGATGCAAGTAAGTACTTACATTCGAAAAGCTTTATATACTGCCTTTTTCATATATTTAACTGTACTGTAAAGAGCCAAACGTGAAAAAAAAACAATTACTCTTTGACAGCGCCTAAATAATTATTCATAATTCAATATTTATCAAAAATAATCAAAGGAGAGATTAACATGGAATTAAACAAAAATGTACTCGCAATTTTAGCAATATTCTTACTTATAGTTACTGCAGGAGTAGTAAGTGCAGCAAATAACGCCAGCGTACTTTCAAACGGTGCTGGAAATGTTATTAACACAGATGGAAACACTGCCGTTAAGGTAAATGATGTAATTGATGTCAATGCAACCGTAACCAACACCACAGATACAAAAGTTGTAGATAATGTGACTAACACAACTGGCAATATTGTTGGAAACACAACAGGAAATATCACAGACAATGCTACCGGCAATGTTACCCACAACGTAACCAACACAACAGTTAACGCAACTACCCCTATAAACACATTACAAAAATTAGTTACCGGTAACCCATTCTTAGCTTTTTTAGTAGTATCTGCTGTTTTAGGTGGTTACACAATTATTAGAAGAGACTAGGTACAATCAATACCTACAACCTCTTTTTTACCTTTTATTATATTCAAACCTGAAATTCAACCAATAAATTTATTTTAGTTTTTATTAAATTAATTAACTTATTTTTCATATTTTTCACATGTTAAAAAATATATAGTTAATAAATTTGAAATTATTTCACCCGCAGAGATTTTACAGTTTATAGGTCCTTTATTCTTCAAATCAGTTATCTATTTATATATTCATTGATAGATTTTTAAGTAAGAATTGAATATTTTAAACCAGAAAAACATTCTTATAGGTTGTTTGTTTAGAATAAAATAAAATTCTTAAAAAATACATATCATGATAGGAGAAGGATATTTTGAAATACAGCAAAAACATTATTATAATAATGCTTGCTATTTTTCTATTTGCAATTGCAACTGTAAGTGCAAGTGATGTGGATAACGGCTCATTGGTCAGTGAAGATACAGATCAAATGGAATTATCTGCAGGCAATGAAATAATCAACGATAATCTACAGACAAACGAACCAAATATCCAACTAGTTCAATCAGACAATGGTGAAAGTCTGAGTGCAAAAAATGAATTAGACATATTAGGTGATGATGAAAGAACTTATACTGACTTAAAAAATGAGATTGGTAATGGTGGAAATATAAACTTAACAAAAAGTTATTATCTTTATAATCCTACAAGTGAAGCAGGAACAACTACTATTGAAATTACAACTTCAGGAGTTATTGACGGTAAAGGTGCAGTCATTGATATGACTGGTTCAACTATCCAAGCATTTTATGTAACTGCTTCCGGCGTAACTATTAAAAATCTAACAATAAAAAACGCTAATTATAATGGTAATGGAGGAGGTATTTACTTCAGTGAATCTGGTACTGTTGAAAATTGTAATTTCACTGATAACCATGCAGAATATGGTGGTGCTATCTACATGGATTCAGGTACTGTGACAAATTGTAATTTTACTGATAACTCTGCTAGTTATGGTGGTGCTATCTACATAGGTTCTGGTACTGTGACAAATTGTAATTTTACTGATAACTCTGCTAGTTATGGTAGTGCAGTTTTATTCTGGAATGAGGGTACTGTGTCAAATTGTAATTTTACTGATAACTCTGCAACCTCTGATGGCGGTGCTGTTTTCCTCAGAAATAAAGTTACTGTTAAAAATTGTAATTTTACTAACAACTCTGCTTCTGGAGATGGTGGCGCAGTTTACCTCCTGAATAATGGTGAAGTGACAAATTGTAATTTTACTAACAACTCTGCAACTGGCGAATATAGTTGGGGCGGTGCAATCTACATGGGTTCTGGTAGTGTTGAAAATTGTAATTTTGCTGATAACTCCGCATCTGAAGGTGGTGCTATTTCAAGCATGCAATCCGTTACTGCAGACACATGTATTTTCAAAACAAATTCTGATACAACTTTAAATACATATAATCTTCCACCTACATTGAATGTTGATAATTTTACAACATTTTATGGCTCAGGTGATAAATTAACTTTTGACTTAAAAACAAACATCAATAGCGTTCCTATAACTAATGGAAATATCTCAATTAGTGTTTACTTTAAAAACAATAATAGTGGGGTTGGTAATTACAGTTGTTTAAGCGGTGATGGATGGATTCCAGATTTGTCCGTCGGTTCTTATTATGTTATTTTTGATACTGAATATGCAGAATTCCGACCGATTAACAGAACAATAAAAATAATACCAAACATACCATATTATGCAAATGTAACTTCACTTACACACAATAACAGAACCGTGAATATCACTGCAGAATCCAATATTCCAAATGATATTTTGGAAGGTAAATTACTATTTTTATTACCAAATGGTGATGAAATTGAGGCTAATTATTCTTCTAACGGAACCTGGTGGGCAGAATATACATTTGATGATTATGGTGTTTATCTGGTCAATGCATCATATGAAGAATTAGACAATGTAACTGTCAATGAAGGAACTATAACAGTTACTCCTGAGCATACATTTTGCTTTTTGAATTATACAATCAATGGAAATGACAATTCTGTAATCTGGTTATCCAATGATTTTTATTTTGACCCTAATTATGATGTTGCTTTTGTAGATGGTATTGTGATTGACCGACCTGTTACAATCAACGGTAACGGCTACACAATTGATGCTAAAAGTCAAGCACGTATCTTTCAAGTTAATTGTAATGATGTGGTTTTAGAAAACATTACTTTTATAAATGGTAACACTACTGGTAGTGGTAGTGCGGTTTACTTTAGTGAATCAGGCAGGATTATAAATTGTAATTTCACTGATAACTATGCTTCTATTGAGGGTGGTGCAGTTTATATTGAAGATAATGGTGAAGTGACAAATTGTAATTTCACTAACAACTCTGCTTTTGGAGATGGTGGTGCTATCAACATGGATTCAGGTACTGTGTCAAATTGTAATTTCACTGATAACTCTGCAACCTCTGAGGGTGGTGCTATCTGGATGTATTATGGTAGTGTTGAAAATTGTAATTTTACTAACAACACTGCTCCTAATTATGGTGGTGCTATTAAATTCAATGGTGAAGGTACTGTGACAAATTGTAATTTCACTGATAACTCTGCTTATGACGGTGGTGCTATCTGGATGTATTCTGGTAGTGTTGAAAATTGTAATTTTACTAACAACACTGCTTCTCGTGATGGGGGTGCAGTTTACTCTGATAATTATGGTGAAGTGACAAATTGTAATTTTATTGGTAACAATGCAACCCAATGGGGTGGTGCTATCTGGTTCAGTTCTTCAGGTAATATTCATGAAGTAAAAAATTGTAATTTTACTAACAACTCTGCATCATCTCAAGGTGGTGCAATTAAGTTTAGTGGTATTGGTACTGTGACAAATTGTAAATTTACTAACAACACTGCTTCTGAAGATGGTGGTGCTATCTGGATGTCTTTTGGTAGTGTTAAAAATTGTAATTTCACTGGCAATAATGCAACTAATGGTTCTGCTATCTACTTCTTTAGTACAGCAGCCACTAAAACCGTTTCCAATTCTCTTTTCTTAAACAATAGGGCGAATGCGGAAGAGTTACAAGTAACTAAAAATGATAATAACATTACAATTACTTTCACAGGTAACGACAACCTTTTAAACGCAATCTATTCCAGAAATGATGCTGAAGTTACTTTTACCAATGTGACTTATTGGAGTGCAACTGGAATCACAAACACAGGCAGTTCTGAAACCAAACCATCAAGATCCAATAAGGAAGCAGGTCAAAACATCACTGTTATAGGTGTTGTTAATGGCAATTTTATAAATATAACTAAAGTCACTGATGAAAATGGGGAGATTATTTTAGATGAACCTGGGGAATATGAAGTTGTTGTTCGCCATGATGAGGATTCATACTACACTAGAGCTGAAATTAACTTAACTGCTGAAATAGTTCCTCTTAAATCAGATTCTGTTTTGTCTGCTGATGATTTGGTAATGGCTTATAGGGATGGTTCTGCCTGGGCCGTTAGCTTGACTGATGCCGATGGCAATCCTATTGCAGATGCCATTGTTAAAGTGGGCATTTTAGGTAAGGTTTACAATCGTGTGACTGATGCTGATGGTGTTGCAAGCTTGCCTATCAATCTGATTTCAGGCACATATGCAATTAATGCTACATTCGAAGGTGATGATGATTATGAAGCTTCATTTGTTAATGCTACCGTAACTGTTAATAAAGCTGCTGCTGTTTTGACCGGCTATGACTTGGAGATGACTTATAAGGATGGTAGTTCCTGGATTGTTGCTTTGAGTGATGCTGACGGTAATGCTATTACTGGCGTTAGAGTTGCAATCGGTGTTGCAGGTAAAGTCTACAATATCAAGACTGATGATGACGGTAATGCCGTATTGCCTATTAACTTACATTCCAGAACTTACACAGTTAACGCAAGCTTCACCGACAGCAGATACGAAGCAGAATTGATTACTGCAACTATTGTTGTTAATAAGGCTC
>NZ_JAZTXC010000149.1:0-26903 GCF_045636185.1 Methanobrevibacter sp.
TTAGGTAATTCTTCATCAATATCTATATTACCATCGGATTCAACTATATGTTGCTGAATAAATCTTTCAATAAGTTCGGCTTTACTTTTAAGTTCATGTGAGGTGTTCATTAAGTCATTAATATGTTTAATATCTTTATCAAAACTAGGATCTTTTGGATTTAAATCTTTTAGTAATTGGATAATATATGAAACATTAATTGTATCTCTTCTTAAAAGTTCAATTTCAAAATCAATATCATCTATGATACTTACTTTTTCTTTACTCATTCTTTTAACATATTTATCATATAAATCAAGGTATTTGGTTTTAAATCCGATCATTTCTTGTTCTGTAAGTTTTATATCATCATATGTAAATTCAACAAATGTTAACATACGATTTAGGCCTCTTAAAATATTTTTAAATATTGTGACAAATTTAACTATGTCTTTTTCATCTTCAAGTAGATCAACATCCTCAAAAAGTGGTGTTAACAGAAGTAATCTATCAATACATTTGTTAATATCTTCAACATAATCCTCATAAGGCCTTACAACTACAAACTCTGTTGCTTCTTTATCTGAAAATAGTCTAACTGCTTCATCAGTACGTTTTTTTAGGTTTCTAAAGCAAACAATATTTCCTTGCATTTTTTTATCATTATAAATACGATTTGTCCGGGAAAATGCTTGGATTAATCCATGATATTTAAGATTTTTATCAACATATAATGTATTTAACAATGGATTATCAAAACCAGTTAAAAACATATTCACTACAAGTAAAACATCAATTTGTTTGTTTTTACTTCTTTTACTGACATCAACATAATATTGATTAAATGTATCTGTGGAAAAATTTGTTCCAAATAGTTTATTATAATCTTTAATTTGATTTTCAAGATAATCTCTTTGATGTTTTTCATTAATTAATTCTTCATTTGCACCATATGAGTATATTGTAGCTATTTTCAAGTCAGAATTTTTATTTTTAAATATTTCGTAATATTTATTTAAAACAGGGATTGATGAAACAGCAAAAATACTTGTAAATTCTTTGTTATAAGTTTTTGCATTATGGTATTTGATAATGTAATCGGTTATTTTACCAAGTCTTTCTTCAGATTCCATCACTTCTTTTTCATCAATAGCTTCAACATCAATATCTACTTTAACACGATTTTTAAAAGTTCCTACATAATCTATACAGAATTGTAAAACATTTTCATCGTGAATTGCATTTTTAATTAAATAAGAGTGTAATCTTTCACCAAATAAATCATGAGTGGTTTTATCTTTATTAGCATTTTCTGCAAATATTGGTGTTCCAGTAAAACCATAATAATTAATATCTGTAAAAAAGTCAGTAATGTCTTTGTGCATATCCCCAAATTGACTACGATGACATTCATCAAAAATTAAAATCATTCTCATGTCTTTTTTATCAATTAATTTTTTATCTTTTCTTTTTACTGCATGATGCAATTTTTGAATAGTAGTAATAATAAGTTTATTTTCGCCAGTTAATTGTCTAATTAATGATTTCGTATCATCTGTTCCATCAACTGAGTTTTCACAAAAACTATTGAATTCTTTTGTTGTTTGATAATCTAAATCGTTTCTATCAACAATAAACATTACTTTATCTATATTTTCTCTTTGAGATAATATTTGACAAACTTTAAAACTGGTTAAAGTTTTTCCAGAACCCGTTGTATGCCAAACATATCCATTTAATTTTGCAGATACTCTCTCTAGGATAGCTTCAACTGCATAATATTGATATGCTCTTAAAACCATTAATGATTTTGAAGTTTCATTTAAAACCATATATTGAGCAATCATTTTAGATAATTGGCATTTTTCTAAAAATGTTGAAGCAAATTCTGTTAAACTTGTAATATTTCTATTTTCTTTATCTTTCCAGAAAAATGTAAAATTATAATTTAGTTCTGAATTATTAGCAAAATATTTCGTGTTTATTCCATTACTTATTACAAAAATTTGTATATAATTAAAAAGATTATGGTAGGAATGTAGTTGATATCTTTGTATTTGTCTAAATGCTTGTTTTAATTCTACTCCATTTTTTTTAAGTTCAATTTAAACTAATGGTAACCCATTGATTAGAATTGTAACATCGTATCTATTTTCGTATTTTCCTTTATATGTGATTTGATTAGTTACTTGGAAAATATTTTTACACCATTCTTTTTTGTTTAAAAATTTTACATAAAAAACTCCATCATCTCTTTGAAGTTCGAATTGATCTCTTAATTTTTTTGCTTTTTCAAAAATGGATCCTCCTTCTAAGTAGATTAAAATTTTTTTAAATTCTGATTCGTTGAATTTTGTTTTATTAAATGATTCTAATTGTTTTTTAAAATTATATTCCAAATCAGATTTATCTTTTAGGATTACTCTTTCATAACCTTCGTTTTCTAATTGTTTAATTAAATTATTTTCAAGTCCTGCTTCACTTTGAATGGCCATTTTTTATCCCTACATTATGTTAATCTCATAATTATAAACTAACATCAATATTGCTTTAATAATAGATTTATAATATCTTTTTATTAAAGTTATTTAAAACATATATATTTAATAGTAATATTAGAAAAAAGGATACAAATTAATAAAAAGATTAAAAAAATTGAATTAAAAATTAGCAATTAAATAAATTTAAATTAATAATCATCATAATCGCCGTCATCATCAATGTAGTAGTCATCAGAACTGTCATCGGATGAATCATCGAATATTGGATCATTGTTGTTATCATCATCGTAATATATGTTAACGGCTTCACTTTCATCGATTAAATCAGATCCGCAGTGTTCACAAACAGCGTTGTTTGGATCATTCAATCCTCCACAAACTGAACATGTTATCATATTTTCACCTCTCGGAAATTGTATTTAATTACATATAGTTTTTTCTAGCATATGTTAAATATTATTAGATTTCTTTTAGAGATAATTCATTTATTTTAATAATTTTTTATTTTTTTAGGTAATCCAAAAATTTTATATTGCGATATGAACATATAATATTATCATAGAAAAAAGGTGATAAATATGGCAAAAAATGCAATAATTACTGGCGGTTCCAGAGGAATCGGTAAAGCAATGGCTTTAAAATTAGGTGAACTCGGATACAATGTAGCTATTAACTACAGAAGCGATTCATCCAAGAAATTGACTGAAGATTTAATCGAAGAAATCAAATCAGAATATGGTGTGGAAGCTATTGCAGTACAAGCAGATGTAAGTGTATTTGAAGATTGTGAAAAATTAGTCAATGCAACAATTGAAGCATTTGGTGAAGAAATTGATGCTTTGGTAAATAACGCAGGTATTACAAACAACTGCAACTTCATTGACTTGCAGCCTGAAGATTATGAAAGAGTTATCAACACTAACCTTGTAAGTATGATGCACATGTGTCACTTGTGCTTACCGTACATGGTTGACCGTGACACTTCCATTGTATGTACTGCTTCTGTTGGAGGTTTGACTGGTGTTATTAACCAAGCAGATTACTGTGCTGCAAAAACTGGTGTAATTGGTTTATGCCGTGCTCTCGCTTTGGAATTTGCACCAAGACAAGTACGTGTTAATGCAATCGCTCCTGGTATGATCATGACTGACATGCTCAGAGGAGTAAATCAGGATGAGTTAAATGCTCTTGCAGCTACAATCCCTCTCGGTAAGATCGGTGATGTAGAAGAAATTGCCGGTGCACTCGAATATATTTTAGGTGCTGACTATTTAACCGGACAAGTAATTTCACCTAACGGTGGATTTGTCTTACAATAAGTATAAACATCCTTAAACATTATTTATATTGTAGTAAAATATTAATACCATGATATAGTACTATTATTGAGGTGTTAATATGGATAAGAAAATATTATTAATATTAGTTGCAGTTATAGCAATTCTTGTTGTAGGTGCAGCATTTTTAATGAATCCTTCAAACAACCAGTCTAAAATAGATGTTTTAACTAAAGGACCTCTTCATGTAGGCAGTACATTCCAAGTCAGGTTGGCTGCTCCGGACAATAGTTCAATAGCTAATGAAAATGTTTCATTTGTAGTTCGTGACAGTAGTTCAAATATTGTTGTTAACAAATCCGTGAAGACAAATCAATTGGGTGTAGCATCTTTAGAGCTTGATAATGTTTCAGAAGGTCAGTACACTGTTAATATTACATTCCATGGTAATGATAAGTTTAAAAATTCCACAATTACCCATACGTTAAAAGTGGAAGCAGGTTCTAGTGACCCGGTGCCTATTGAAATAGACAACAGCACTTCTAACAGCACTTCTAATACTACCAATAGCAGCAGCGGAAATGGTAGAAGTTCAAACGACGGTTCATTTTATAGTGCTCAGTCTGAAAGAACATATTATGCTGGTGAAATTGATATGGGTCCTGACGGCCACCACTGGAAACATATTGGTAATAATGAATGGGTAAGAATCGATTAATTACCTTTTCATTTCTTTTTTTTTAAAAATTTTCAATTAGCTATTTCAAAAAATTTAATTAATTCAAATTAAATACCATTAAATAGGTGTTGAATATGGATTATAACAAAATAATCATATTGTTAATAGCTATAATATTGCTGATTCTTGTTGCAGGTGCAGCATTTCTGATGAATTCTCCATCTAAAGAAGATTCACATATTGTTGTTGTAACGGATAATGTAATTCATGCAGGAAATACTTTTTTGGTTAAATTGGCCGATTCGAATAATTCTTCAATAGCCAATGAAAATCTCACCATTACAGTCAGTGATAATAGTTCACATACGGTTATCAATAAGCAGACAACGACAAATGATAAGGGAGAAGTGGCTTTAGGGATTAATAATATTTCATCAGGCAATTATACAGTTAATATTACTTTTAATGGTAATGATAAGTATAAGGAATGTAATCTTACTTATAATCTAAGGGTAGTTAATGATTCTGTTGAGGTATTGTCTAATGACCCTGTCAGTTCTGATGTTGACGAAGGTGCATTCTACAGCGGCCAGGCAGGAAGGACAGTCTACACAGGTGAAGTTAACTTAGCTCCTGACGGTCATCACTGGAAACATATGGGTAACAATGAATGGGTAAAAATCGATTAGTTTCCCTTTCATTTTAAGATTACAAACAGTAATTGAAAACATCTAGGACTGTATTTTGCACGTTATATTATAAACTTTTATATGTATTGAAAAACATAATTATATTTATTATTTATTAGTAGGAGTTTACTTTTTATGTCAATTGAAAAAGATGCTGAGAAAATTATAGATGAATTTTCAAAAACTTTAGATAATATTCCGGATTCAGAGGAAACCTGGTATATTACTGATAATTTAAATTTAACTCGTGAAGATGTACCTCATGAAAAAAATCCTGAAAAAATTTTAAGAAATGCTCATATTGATAAAGATGGTAATCTTAAAGTTAAAAAGGCAGATTGGGTATAATTTAGGTGATTTATAATGAGATTAAACTTAGTTATTGAACTTTTAGATGTTCCTGGACAGTTAGTTTCTGTTTTGGAGCCTATCAGTGGACTTGGTGCTAATTTAGTAACTGTCATTCATAAAAGAGAAGATAAGAATGAAGACGGTAAAATACCTGTTCAACTTACTTTGGAAGGAGAACAAGAAAATCTTAATAGAGTAATTGAAAGATTTAATGAATTGGGTTTTAGCATCATTGAAAAGGATGGTATCATTAATAAGGAATATATTAGTACCATATTGATTGGCCATATTGTTGATAATGATGTAAGAGACACTACAGACAGAATTAATGCATTGGATGGAATTTATGTAGTTGGGTTTGATATAAGATTAGATGGTGAAGATAAATCTACTGCATTGCTTAATTTGGAAGTCGCTTACGGTAAAAAGCAATTCGCCTTTGATGAAGTTAAAAAGATTGCTGATGAAAAGGATTTACTTATGATTAATGAAGTGTAGTGATAGTATGAAGGAATGTAAAATAATTATTATGGGATTTGGATCAGTGGGCCAAGGTATTGCCCAAGCAATCGCATTAAAAAAAGCTATGATTAAGGATAAATATGGTGTTGAGTTAAAAGTTGTAGCTGCTGCAGATTCATCCTCTTCCGCTATTAACCAGGATGGTTTAGAAGAAATGTTACTCATTCACAGCAAAAACAGTGAAGGTAATTTATCCTCTTATCCGGATTATGGATCAGATATTTCCGGACTCGATGTTTTGGATGCTGTTGAATATGATTTATTAATGGAAGCAACCCCTACTAATATCACAACTGCAGAACCGGCATTATCTTTAACTCTTAAAGCATTTGATCAAGGAAAAGATGTTGTAACTTCCAATAAAGGTCATTTAGCTATTAAATTTAAGGAAGTTACTTCTGCTGCTGAAAAGAATGGTGTCGAATTTAAATATGAGGCCAGTGTTGGCGGATCAATGCCTATCATTAACTTTACTCGTGACACATTATCATCCTGCGGTATTAAATCCATTGTCGGTATTTTGAACGGTACAACAAATTATATTTTGTCAAGGATGACTTCTGAAGGTTCTCCTTATGAAATTATTTTAAAGGAATCTCAAGAATTGGGAATTGCCGAAACTGATCCGACACAGGATGTTGAAGGTATTGATGCAGCTTGTAAGACTGTAATTTTAGCAAATTCTCTTTTGGGAATTGATGCAACTTATGATGATGTTGAGGTCAACGGTATTTCAAGTATCACTCCATATGCAATAGACCTTGCCGGCAATGATGGATACTTAATTAAGCTGATAGCTGAAGTTTCACCTGATACTCTGAAGGTTTCCCCTCGTTTGGTTAAAAAGGGAAGTGCCTATGATATCGGAGGAACATTAAATATGGCTACAGTCAAAACAGATTTGGCTGGTGATGTTACAGTTATGGGTCTTGGTGCAGGTTCCCTTGAAACTGCATCCGCAATGTTGACTGACGTGATTAGTATTTTAAAAACTAAATACTAATTTTTCTTATTTTTTTTGGATTTGATGATTATGAAATATGTAATTTTTATTCCTGATGGTTCTAGCGATTATCCTCTAGATGAATTAGATGGAAAAACTCCTCTCCAGGCTGCTGAAACCCCAAATATTGACAAATTAGCTCAAAATGGTTTCGGAGGATTTACAAATAATGTTCCTGATGGCTATACTCCGGGGTCTGATGTTGCCAATATGAGCATCTTTGGTTATAATCCTGCTGATTCTTACACTGGACGCGGACCTCTTGAAGCAGGAAGCGTTGGAATTGATACAAAACCTACAGATATTATTTTCAGATGCAATACCATAACGGAAAAGGATGACTCCATGGAGGACTTTAATGCAGGACACATCACTTCTGAAGAGGCGACCATTTTGATGGATGCATTAAACGATTACTTCAATGAAAAATATGAAGGTTTCAAAGGCAAGTTCTATGCAGGAATAAGCTACAGGCATTTATTCGTATACTCATGCGACAGTGAGGAAGACGCTGACCTTTTGGCCAATCTGGATACTGTTCCGCCACATGATATTGCAGGTGAAAGCTTAAGTGAATACACTTCATGGGAAGATGACCTTGCCGTTAAGATTAGAAATATAATGTATGAGGCACAGGAAGTATTGAAAGACCATGAAGTAAACAGAAAGAGAATTTCTGAAGGCAAAAACCCTGCAAACATGGTATGGCTATGGGGACAAGGTCCAAAACCAAGATTGCCGGATTTCAAACAAACCTACGGATTGACTGGTGCTGTCATAACTGGTGTTGACCTGCTTAAGGGAATAGGAGTATTTGCAAATCTGGATATTGTTGATGTGCCTGGAGCTACAGGATTTTTTGACACTGACTATAAGGCAAAAGGTGAATACGGTATTGAAGCATTGAAAACTCATGATGTTTTGTTTATCCATATAGAAGCGCCTGATGAGGCAGGCCATGCTCAATTGATTGATGAAAAGGTAAAAGCTATTGAAAGGATTGACGAGTTTATAGTCGGACCAATCATTGACAGTTTGGAAGGCGAAGACTTCAAAGCAGCCATATTGCCGGACCATCCAACTCCAATATCTCTTGGAACACACACTCGTGATGATGTGCCGCTGGTGGTCTATGTGTCTGGAAAGGATGGTGACGGATGCACTTCCTTTGATGAGGAAGGAGTAAAGACTGGCTCAATCGAAAAGCAAGAAGGTTATAAATTATTATCAAGAATGATTAATGAATTTTAAGGTGATAAAATGAAAGTATTATTGGTAAATGGAAGCCCACATAAAAACGGATGTACCTACACTGCATTAAGTGAAATAGAAAAGGTATTGAATGAAAACGACATAGAAACCGAAATATTCTGGATACGCAACAAAGCTATTCAGGGATGTATTGCATGCGGTAAATGTGGTGAAATAGGAAAATGTGCCTTTGACGACATCGTCAATGAATTTGCAGCTAAAGCTGAAGATGCTGACGGATTCATTTTTGGTTCTCCAGTATATTATGCTGCAGCAAGCGGTCAAATTACATCATTTTTGGATAGGCTATTCTATTCAAACGGAAAACTGTTTACCCGCAAGCCTGGTGCAGTTGTATGTTCTGCAAGAAGAGGTGGAACAACAGCAACCTATGATCAGTTGAACAAATACCTGGGAATTACACAAATGCCAATCATTTCATCTTTCTATTGGAATATGGTTCATGGAAACACTCCTGAAGAAGTATTGCAGGATGAAGAAGGATTGTCTACAATGAGGCAATTGGGTCATAATATGGCTTTCTTCTTAAAATGTATAGAAGCAGGTAAAAAAGAAGGATTAGAGGCAACTTCTGTAGAAAAGCTTAAAACTAATTTCATTAGGTGAGAATGAATATATTTAAAACTCCTGAAGGTTATTTATTTTCAAATAAAGCATTATTCATTTTGTTTTTACCATTGCTTTTAGAATATGCTTTGGAATTTTTTGTGGGACTGGCCGATTCCATAATGGTGGCGTCACTAGGTGAAGCTGCAATTTCAGGCGTGTCCCTCGTTGATTTTTTAATGCAATTGCTGATTTTTTCCTTTTCGGCTCTTGCAACCGGTGGTGCCGTAATAGCTGGACAGTATTTGGGTGATAAAAAAGTTAAACATGCTCAAAATGCTGCAAATCAGCTGATTAGATTTTCAGCAATTTCATCACTTATTTTTATGGTAATTGTTCTTTTTGCAAGGCATTTTTTCATATCTATTCTCTTCGGTCATATTGAAGCCGATGTGTGGAACAATGCAGATATCTATCTGTTGATTGTTGCCCTTTCGATTCCATTCATTGCGATATATAGTGCGGGAGCAGCTATTTTCAGAACAACCAACAATGCATTTTACCCGATGCAAATCATGCTTGTGTGTGATATTGTAAATGTTATAGGAAATGCATTCTGCATCTATTATTTGGGCTGGGGAGTTGAAGGTGTTGCAATTCCAACGGTTTTATCAAGGGCATTATCCGTAATACTGATTCTGTACTTCCTTTCCGATGAAGACTACACTCTACATATTAAGAAATCATTAAGATATAAATTTGAGTGGCCACTTTTAAGAAACGTATTGAATGTAGGCGTTCCATATGGAATAGAAAATGGATTGTTTCAGTTTGGCCGTGTTCTGGTATTGAGTTTGGTTTCAACATTCGGAACAATGGCGATTGCTGCAAATTCTGTCGGTTATACAATTGGAATATTTTCCATTCTGCCGGGTTTTGCAATTAATCTGGGATTGACTGCCATAATTTCAAGATGCGTTGGAGCAAATGATTATGACCAGGCCAGATATTACAATAAAAAATGTATTTTCCTGGTTTTCATAACACACATCATAATAAACATTATCATATTTGCATTGCTGCCGTTCATACTGGATATCTATAATCTGTCAGACCAGACTGCGTCAATGGCAGCTGAAATGATTATATGGCATGGTATTTTTGGAATAATAATATGGCCGTTTGCATTTACCCTTCCTGCAACATTCAGGGGAGCAGGGGATTCAAAATCAGTAATGTATATAAGTTTGATAGTGATGTTTACCTGTAGGATTGCCTTATCCTATGTAATAGCTGACTGGTTAGGCGTTGGAGTCTTCGGAACATGGATAGCAATGTTTATCGACTGGTATGTGAGGGCAGGAATTTATATATACAGATATTTCTCAAATAAATGGACAGAATACAGGGCAGTTTGATTATGGGCGAAATTATTTCCAGGGATATTCATGATTTTATGCTGAGAAACATTACGGGGATTATTTGCCCATTATATATTATGATGAAAAAATAGAATTTTACGGATTTGGATGGTGTTAATATGGTTTTATTTAGTGGAGATATAAAATGCAAGAGTTTACAGAGAAGAACTTCAATAAGTGTGATTCTGCCTGCGGATAACATACACTTCTTGAATGATACAGAAGAAATTGTTGAAAAGCCCTATAAGACTTTATATTTGCTTCATGGTCTTTATGGAAGTGATGACATATTCCTGGCCAATACTTCAGTTCAGAAATTTGCTGAAGACCATGGTATAGCTATTGTAATTCCATGCGGGGAAAACAGTTTCTATCTGGATGACTATAGGTCTCACAGACTCTTCGGTGAATATGTCGGTCAGGAATTGCTTGATATTACAAGAAACATCTTTCCTTTATCTGATAAAAGGGAAGACACGTTCATTGCCGGATTTTCGATGGGAGGATATGGAGCCATCAGAAACGGCTTGAAATACTGTGATAATTTTTCCAAAATCGGAATGATATCTGCGGCACTGATAACTGATGATATTGCAGATTATGGTGATAATCATAATGTATTGTACTCCAGGCAGTTTTACGAATCTATTTTCGGTGATTTGGATAAGGTTAAAGGCTCAGATAAGGATCCTAAATACCTCATTGAAAACTGTGACAATATTCCTGAAATCTACATGGCCTGTGGTTTGGATGATTTCCTGTTTGAAAAAAATGCTGATTTTTACAGGTTCTTAAATTCAAAGGATATTGATGCTACCTTCGTTGGCGGTGAAGGTGAGCATACCTGGGAATTTTGTGATGAGTTCATAAAAGAATTCATTAATATATTATGAAAAAATAATAGTTGGAGTTTAAAAACTCCTTATTTTACAATTTTAGGTTGTCGATTGCATGTATTAATTCTCTTACATGCATATTTTTGGTTTCCTGGTCTGCAAAACTGTATTCCTCAAAGTAAAATGCAGGTATTCCATGTTCATTCAGTGGAATAGTCAGGAATGGTCCGCTTGTTGTGGACTCCGGTGAATAATAGCTGATGTTTTCACATTGTTTTGAGACATTTGATGCTATATTTTCCCCCGGACCTTCGTTAACAGGACAGAATACGAATGTCTTGAAAGGATATGCTCCTATATTTGAGTGGACATCAATCGCTGCTTTGTAGCTTCCGTTTACTATTTCAGGATAAACATATTTTTTTGCCAGGTTCTGACCGTTTTTTCTTCCCTGATCGTCCTGGTCGGAGTAGCCGGCTCCATAGTGGCCAACGTCTTTTGTAACGTTTATTATGTATATGTCATAGTTGTATTTGAGGTTATCCGTTTTCGGAAGCAGGTTGACCAGTGTTTCATGGACTTCATGCTCTAGGGGATGGACTCCAACAACATAGGCTATTTTTTTACCGTTTGGATTTCCAACATTCCTGATGACTTCAACTGTACCCGGATCATCTGATGAATTCGCTAGCACTTCGCGGCTTGTGCCGTTAGCTTTCTGGATTACTGGATTATCAACAGTATTATTCGTAAATACTTGTGTAGCTACAAGAAATATAAAAGCACATAAAATAATTATTAAAATGACAATTGCAATATTGTATTTATTTTTCATAAATGTTATGCCTCCTGGCTTATATCTATATCTTGTTTTTAAATTTGAAATTATTATATATTATGAATTACAATAATTATTATATTAATAATTAATTATGGAGAGGATTTTTCTGACAAAATATATTATAATTACTGGAGGAGTAGTCAGTTCCATTGGTAAAGGAATTACTTCTGCCTCTATGGGTAGGATTTTAAGATCTTACGGTTTAAAAGTTTCAGCTATTAAAATAGACCCTTATTTAAACTGGGATTCTGGTACTCTAAATCCTTATCAGCATGGGGAAGTTTTTGTAACTCATGATGGAATGGAAACCGATTTGGATTTAGGGCATTATGAAAGATTTTTGGATGTTGAACTTGACGGGCTGGCAAATATTACAACAGGAAAAGTTTATGAATCTGTCATTGCTAAAGAAAGAGAAGGAGGATACTTGGGTGAATGTGTACAAGTCATTCCGCATATTACTAATCGTATTAAGGAAATGATTAGAGAAAATTCAGAAAGTGCAGATTATGATGTAGTTTTAGTTGAACTTGGAGGTACTGTTGGGGATATTGAAAGCCAACCATTTTTAGAAGCTTTAAGACAACTTAGAAATGAAGAAGGACGTCAAAACGTTATGTTCGTCCATGTTACATTTATTCCCTACCTAAATGCAGCTGGTGAATTCAAAACAAAACCAACTCAGCATTCTACAAAAGAATTAAGAAGTGTCGGTATAAATCCTGATGTTATTGTATGCAGATCACAGGTTCACATTGATGACGCACTGCTTGGCAAAGTTGCTCACTTCTGTGATGTGGACGCAGATGCAGTTGTAAATACTCCTGATGCAGGTACAATTTATGAAGTGCCTTTGGTTTTGGAGGATAAGAATATCGGTCAGCTTATTGTAGATAGAATTGGCCTTGATATTGAAGCAGATTCTTCTAAATTGGATGAATGGAGAGAAATTGTTGAATCTTTAAGAATTAAAGACCCTGAAGTAACAATAGGTATTGTCGGAAAATATGTTGAGCTTGAAGATGCTTATATCAGTATTAGAGAATCCCTCCAGCATGCAGCTGCAAGCATAGGCGTTAAGGCAAATATTGAATATTTAAGTTCTGATGTTGATAAAATTGATGAAAAGTCTTTAGCTAACTTTGATGGTATTCTAATTCCTGGAGGATTTGGTGAACGCGGATTTGAAGGAAAATTGGATGCTGTTGATTATGCTATTGACAATAATGTTCCTTTATTTGGAATATGTTTAGGTATGCAGTCAATGGTTACTCAATTTGCAAGACGTAACGGCTATTCTGATGCAAACAGTTCCGAATTCGATGACAATTTGGTCCATCCTGTTATTGACATGATGGAAGAGCAAAAGAAAATCAAGAACATGGGCGGAACAATGCGTCTGGGTTCATATGACTGTAAGATTATTGAAGGAACTAAAACCTATCAAGCTTACGGCGAAATTGACATTGAAGAGCGTCACAGACACAGGTATGAGTTTAACAACGATTACAGAGAAGACCTTATTGAAAAAGGTTTAATCATTTCAGGTACCAGTCCTGATGATTTCCTGGTTGAAATTGTTGAAATTCCAAATCATCCTTGGGCTATCGGATGTCAATTCCACCCTGAATTTAAATCTAGGCCTAATAGGCCACACCCATTATTTAAATCATTTTTAGAAGCTATTTATGAGTATTCTAAAAATTAATTTTTTTTCTTTTTTTGATAATAATTGTTTAAGGTATAACCGTCCTGTACAATATTACCTTCTTTTTGATTATTACCGACTTAATTTCTATCTAATTAATATACTACTTTTTAAAAATTTTTATTCATGATTTTAGATTATATTTTTTTAATTCAAATAATATTTACATTGTTCATTTCCATTATCTTTTGTTTTTTTGATATTAAAAAAGGATTTCTTCCAAACAGATTGAATTATATTCTGGTGGCTTTCGGCTTCATGTCAAATCTGCTTTTGACAATAATTACAACCAACGTTAAATTCATTTTCTTCTCAATTATTTCATATTTTATTACTTATGTTATCACTTTGCTATTATGGGAATTGAATGTATGGGGTGGTGGTGATGTAAAATTATTTTCCTCAATTGCAGCAGTCATACCATTTGGCATAAATAGTTCATTTTTTAACATTTCGCCGCTGCTGTCATTTTACCCATTTTCATTGACGGTAATGATAAACAGCATATTGGTTTCATTTCCCTTTTTGCTTGGATTGATGATATATCTGATAATTAAAAACGATGTTTTTGATGAAAACATTGAAGTATTTAAGGGATTTTTTAATTATAATGGTCTAAGGATATTGGTTGACTCCAGCTTTAACAAACACATAAATATCACTGATTTAAAGGAAGGAATGATGATCAACAACTTTTATTTTGACAATGATTATGTAAAGTACCTGATTGAATCCAGCAGGGATAGCAATCTGAAGGTATTCAAAAGCGATGATGATGCATCCAAATATTATTTCAAAACACTGACTGCAGGAGGAATTACTAAAATGGATATGTATCTGCTTAAGATAATGAATGCTCAACAGATAATTTCAAATCAAATCTCAATAAAAATAGGCTTTCCTTTTGTTCCGGCAATACTTATAGGACTGATATTGGCTATTTTTTATGGGGATTTATCGGTGATAATCATAAAAAATATAATTTTCGTGATATAAATGATAAAGGATAATAAAGGACAGATTTCTCTTGAATACCTGTTGATATTTGCAGTTTCACTAATTCTTCTAATTGCATTTACACTTCCTCTTCTGGAATTTGGCCTTGAGAATACCATGGATTTGTCAAATTCTCTCAATGCCAAATCTGAACTTTCAAAGTTGTCAAATTCAATATCTCAAGTTTATGGAGAAGGCCAGGGATCAAGGCAAACAATTTATATAACTCTAAATAAACCAGTAGATGTTAAAATAACTTCTTCATACATATCTGCAGTATTTAAGCTAAGTGATGGAAAAAATAAGCAATTAAAACTTAATCATAATTCAAATCTCAATTCAGGTAGTTTATTTTTGGATAAGGGTGAAAATAAGATAATTGTTGAATGGCCTGTTGGTAGTGAAAAGATGTCAGTTTTCAAAAAATATTAGCACAAAGCTTTTAAATAGTAACTAATTAAATATTTAATTATATTTTAAATTAAATGAGTGATTAAATGGATTTTATAGTTGCTATTATTTATGTAATTTTATTCATAGTGCTGATGATATTTGTTTTTTCAATAGCTATGTTAAAGCCATTCATGTCTAAAAAGGAAATGGTCTTGGTTTTAGCAGTTGGTTTTTTCATTGGTGCATTAGGAGGGGCATTTTTCTTAAGTCCTATTTACTCGGAAGTGCCCGAAGTCGCAACAGCTATTGAAAAAGTAATTCCAGGCAATGAAGAAGTATTATATCTTGATTTATCATCATCAACTGATATCAATGCATTGAGAAATGATTTGTCTAAGATTGAGGGTGTTAAGAGTTTTGAAGAAACGGGGGTTACGATTCCTCTGTGGTCATTCTCAGATACTGAATATGCGTTCTTCAATTCTTCGGTTCCAAATATGGATTCTCATTTTGGAAACTATTATGTCAACAAGACAGATGGAACAGTTTATATTGCTCTAAAGAATTATTCCTCTTCTGAGGCATTGAAATCTTTTGCTGACTGGTATAAGGAAAACTTTGACGGACCGATTAACTATGCACAGGTTCACGTCAAGATTGTTGTGTCCTCTTCAGCTTATGATAAAGTTAAACAGACACTTCTTCAAAAAGGTATTGTAGCATCTTCTGTAGAGGGATCTGTACAGAGCAGTATTGATAATTCAAATACTACACTTCTGTCCAACGTCCAGTTTGTGGCTATTTGTGGAGGAATAGGTCTTATTGTTTCTGTCTTAGGACTTTTCTTTGAAACATTTGTTGTTAGCAGAAGAAGATTCAAAAGATTCGTAAGGAGAAAAAGGAAATATTAGATGAAAGTTGCAGTATTATTTTCCGGAGGTAAAGACAGCACCATGGCTGTTTACAATGCTTTGGAAAGTGGACATGAGGTTGAATATTTGCTTGCCATGAAATCAGCCAATGACGAGTCATACATGTTTCATGTTCCCAATATCCACCTTACCGATTTGCTTGCAGAAGCCATGGATATTCCTATAGTCAGTATTGAAACTGATGGAGTTAAGGAAGAGGAGCTTGAAGATTTAAGGAAGGGTTTTGAAAAACTGAAATCTTTAGGCATTGAGGCCATATATACAGGTGCACTTTACTCAACTTATCAGAAGTCCAGGATAGAAAAATTGGCTGATGAAGTTGGATTGAAAGCCGTTTCTCCATACTGGCATGTCGATGAACTTGAATACATGAATCTTATTGTATCCCTTGGTTTTGAAGTAATCATAAGTGGTGTTTCTGCCTATGGATTGGATGAGAAATGGTTAGGCCGTAAAATCGATGAAAAATTAATCACTGATTTGCTTAAGCTTAATGAAAAGGTTGGACTCAATCTTGCATTTGAAGGAGGCGAAGCTGAAACTCTGGTTTTGGATGGCCCTATTTTTAAAAAAAGAGTAAAGATATTAAAAGATAAAAGGCAATGGCATGTGGATAGTGGATTATACATTATTGAAGATGCAGTTCTAGAAGAAAAATGATTATTGGTCAATTTCTTCTAAGAATTTCATTATCTTTTTTTCATAGGATTCAAGGTCGCTTTCATTGATTATTATTTTATCTGAAAGGGAAATGACATCTCCTATTCCCCAGCCAAGTTCCTGCTGGTCTCTTTTGATGAATACATCATAATCAATAGTATCGTCTTCCCTTTTTCTGGATTTAATTCTTTCAAAACGTATTTGGGGATTTGCAAATATGGAAACGATAAGAAAATCATCAAAATTTTGCTTAAATAAATCGACTTCATAAGGACTTCTAATTCCGTCTACGATAATTAGTGAGTCGAAGCCGTCATCTATTATTTTCTGGATTCTTTCAATAGTTAACTCGGCAACGATATACTGGCCATGTTCTTTTCTCAAATTATCTGCTGTTTCTTTTGTTGATTCGCCACGTTTTTTTGCTTCTTCACGTATGATATCGCCCATAACTACAATCATTGCACCATTTTCTGATGCGATATCTGAAACCAAAGCTTTTCCAGATCCAGGTAATCCTGACACACCTATTACTCTCATTTTTTATCCTCTTTAATTTTAAATAATTCCAATGATTCTTTTAAGTTATCTTCATTGTTAAAGTCTTCAATCAGTTCTTTTAGTAATTTTTCATCCTGTGACTTTAAGTCACTGGCTATTTTAGTCATAAAGGGTATTGCACGTACAACATTGTCTACAATTGAAACATCAGACATTTTAGATGTTCTTGAAAGTGGATTCAAGTCAATTGTGATTATGTTTTTTCCAGTTTTGGATAAAATTTCTGCCCTGTCGCCGTCTTCAAGAGGCACTAATACTGTATCTGCACTGTATATTCCTGTTTTACATGCAGAAGCTCTTGGATTTTGGATTTCATTGATATACATTATTTCATCATCCATGGATCCAAGTATTTCAGGTTAGCCATGTTCGCGATACAGTTCTGTAATCTTTTCTACCCTTTCATCAGTCCTATAAAATAAGTTGATTTCAATCTTTGCATCTATGGCTTTTGCAAATTCTATTATTTCATCTATCGCCAGAGCGGTTGTATTTCCATTAACGGAAATCACTGGATTTTTGGATAAAATCATCAGGGCTACCGTTACATACATGGCTCTTTTTGCAGGCAGTGTTGTCCTTTCGCCAAGCAGATAGTCAAATGCCTCTCCTCTGCCGTGAGCAATCATGGCTGAATCTGCAAGATAACCTGCTTTTGATGCCTTTACAATTTTATCTCTTAGTACTAATGATTCATAACGTGGGTGAGCTTTTGATAACATGCATTTCCTCTATTTTAACTCAATATTTATTTGTGCTAAGTAACCAAGGAATGTTGGTATTGTAATAAGCATAACTGATATCAATAGGATATGTGTCGTATAATTTGAAATAAGTATGTTGTGATTGTTTGGAATTACAAAGAAAACCAAATCAAGAACGATATCAATTATTGCAAATAATATTCCTCCAAAAAGTCCTTCCAATACTTCATTTTTGTTAATTTCTCTTATATAAAGAATTGAGAAAAATCCTGAAACTATAATGATAAATAGAACTAGAATTAAATTAGAATTGACAGTATATGCATCAATAATTGGATGTGTAACTGAAAAAACTAAATGGGTTATTATCCAAATTAATACTCCATAGATGATACCTATTTTAAGTCTCATAAATTATTCTCCTAGAATAATTTTTGTCTTAAAATTCATATAAACTTTTTCTTGGAAATTTGAATATTGTAAAAAAAGTAGTTATTTTTAAAATGAGGTAGGTAATGGGCATTACCTACCTTTTTGCTTGTTTTACAAGCTTTTAGAGAAATGAATTTTAAAGTTTGGCTGTTTTTATTTACATCTCTAAGCTACATTATAGTAGCATAATATATTATGAATGTTATAGTATATATATTTTATAAAAATTCAAGTTTATTTTATTAACAATTTTTATATTGAATTGATTATATAATAATAACTGATGCAAGATTTAGAACATGAGAATTATATTTTAAATTCAATATTAAAAAGTTCCCCCAGTTCTGAAAATTTTTCATATGAAGAGTATAGGAAATTTTCACCAGCTTATTACAGCGATTTGAAGGAACAGCTTTTGGATGAGTATCATGGTAAGGAACTGACAGATATTGAAGGAAGTAAAATAATTGATACTCCTTATGGAGATACCTTACAGATTGTCAATAAGCGAAGGATAGATTTTAATCTTCTTGAAAATAATTTTAAAAATCAGATGAATCATAATCTGAAATTGCTTCCAAAAATTGGTATTAAAACAGAAGAAAACCTGAAAAAACAAGGGTTCAATACAATAGAGTCCCTTTTAAATCATGATTCACACAAGAATAATGCACGTGACTTTTTAGAAAGCATTGACAGCATGTCATTTTCTGAAATAATCGATTTGTTAAATCGCAACAAGTATGGAAAAGCATGTAAGGATAATCTGATTAAATGCATAAGCATTCCTGATGTTGAAAACTTTAAGTTTATGGATATAGAAACATTGGGCCTTTCAAATGTTCCGATAATATTGATTGGCGTTGCCGAAATAAAGGGAAATAATATAGTTTCATCCCAATATTTTTTAAGGGATCTTGACGAGGAGCCTGCCGTGTTAAAGGCTTATTTCTCACATCTTGATGAGGATTCTGTTCATGTGACATTCAACGGCAAGACATTTGATGTTCCATTTATCAGAAACAGGCTTAATTACCATAGGGTTAACGTTGATTTCAATTTGGCCCATCTGGATTTGATGTATTTTGCAAAATATCTCTGGAGGGATGATCTGCCAAATTGTCAGCTTCAGACAATAGAGAAGTATAAATTTGGAATTGAAAGGGTAGATGATGTGCCGGGACAGTATATTCCTGGCTATTACAACACTTATCTCAGCCAAAAAAATATAGGGCCTATGATTCCAATAATTGAACATAACCGACAGGATATTGTTTCTCTTGCTGATTTTTTAATGAAAATGTATGAAGAGGTTAATTACGAATAGGTGCTTTAAAATGGGTTTATTTGATTTATTTAAAAAAGACGATGATAAAAAGAAAGAAAAGAAAGAAAAAAAGGATAGAAAGCCAATAAAAGTTCCTGATGATGCTGATATTCCTGAAATGGAGTTACAGCTTAAGGATATTGCAATGAATGCTAAGAACAGAAATGAAAGGGCAGCTGCAGCAAACAGTATCACGAACCAGTATGTTGCACTGGATTTGGCTAAAAATGTCAAGGACAGAGCTATCCGATTGATTGCTGCCAACAGAATTGAAGATGAAAGGCTGTTGTGGGATGCTGCTGAAAATTCCAAATTCTATGATGTAAGAAGTTTTGCATATGAACGTTTAGGGGAAAACAATAAATCCATAGCCGAAATGGTAATTAACCAGAAGAAATCAAAAGAGGTAACCGAAATATTTGAAAAGGTAGAGGATGAGGAAACCCTAAAGGACATTGCCGTTAATGCAATCGATAAGAAATACAGAAAGGAAGCCCTGGAAAAAATCGAGGATGAAGAGATTTTAGCAGAAGTGGTATTCGAATCAAAGGACAAGGTAATAAGAAAGAATGCTGTTTTAAAGGATTCATTTACAAATGAAGATACTCTTAAGAAGGTGGCCATGACAGATTCAGACATTGACGTCAGAATTGCAGCCATTTCCAAAATCTCGGATGAGGACAAGCTGGTTGACATTGCAAAAGAGGAGGAAAGCGCAAAGGTAAGGAATGTCCTTTTGAAGAAATTCAAGAATAAGGAGCTATTGAAATCCATCGCAATTTACTCTCCAATGTCTGACGTTAAGCTTGATTTGATTAATATCGTTGATGATGAGGAAATACTTTCTTACATGGTTTTGAATGATGATGACAGCGTTGTCAGAAGTGAAGCAATCAAAAAGATAGATGACGAAGAGATAATGATTAAGGTTGCTAAAAATGATCCTGACAGGTTTGTCCGCCAAAGTGCAGTTAAAAAGATAAAGGATTCTAAGGTATTGGTTGAAATTGCATTGAATGATGAGGATTCCTTTGTAAGAACTCATGCAGTAACAAATCCGAATTTGACCTCAGAGGAGGATTTTTTAAATATAGCTCTTAATACAACACATGAAGACATTGCCCTTGAAGCAATGAAGCATATAACTTCTGAAAAGTATTATATTAAAATATTACATGATGCAAAATTGGAATCCGTAAGAAAGGATACTTTGGATAATATTGACGATTTGAAGGTATTGGTTGAAATCATTTTGGAAAATAATGATTTGGAATTCAGTTTGAAAGCCTTAAATAAAATTGACAATGAAGATGTTATCTATAAGATTTATGAGCAGAATATTCATGATGACATTAATGTAAGATGCATAAACAAAATCAGGAATCAGGAATCATTGACCAATATTCTTCAAAGTGATAAATCCTGGAGAGTAAGGGAAGCATGTGTTAGAAAAATAGTAAGTATCAAGGTCTTGAAGGATGTTTCTTTAAATGATGAAAACGAATATGTGAGAAATGTTGCAAAAAATAGAATTCAGGCATTGAAATAATTTATATATATTAAAAGTCATATGATAACTAGGTGATAAGATGGATTTAATGAGAGAACTTTGTTTAGCGCCAGGTATATCTGGTTATGAAGATGAAGTTGCAGATATTATTGAAAGAGAATTAAAGGATGTTGCCGACTCTATTGAAAGAGATAATATGGGAAACATTATTGCTACTAAGAAAGGTTCTAAAAAAGCACCTAAAATTATGTTGGCAGCACATATGGATGAAATCGGTTTAATGGTCAGATTTATTGATGATAATGGTTTCATTAAATTCTCAAAAATCGGTGGAATTACTGATTCAATCTTAGTAAATTTAACAGTAACTATTCACAGCAGTGTCGGAGAGGATGTTATTGGTGTAATCGGTTCAAAACCGCCTCACGTCACAAAACCAGAAGAACGTAAAAAAGTTATTCCGTCCGATGAACTGTTTATTGATATCGGTGCAAAAGACAGGGAAGATGCAGAAAAAATGGTTGCTATTGGAGATGAAATAACATTCAACTCTTTATTTGTCGAATATCCTAATAACTTGATTATGGGAAAAGCTATGGATAACCGTGCAGGATGTTATGTTTTGATGGAAGTTTTAAAAAGAGTGGAAACTGATGCAACTATTTATGCTGTTGGAACCGTACAGGAAGAAGTAGGTTTAAAAGGAGCTAAAACTGCTGCATTTAAATTGAATCCTGATATGGCTATCGCTCTTGATGTTACATTGTCCGGTGATCATCCTGGAATTAAGCCTGAAGAGGCACCTGTTGTTATCGGTGAAGGTCCATCTCTCATCATATCAGATGCAGGTGGCCGCGGAATCTTGACTTCCACTTCCGTAAAGGAATTGCTTATTAAAGCAGGTGATGAAAACGACATCAAATATCAATTGGAAGTTAGTGACGGCGGAACTACTGACGGTAGTGCAATCCAGTTAATTCGTGAAGGTATTCCTACTGGTGTTTTATCAGTTCCTACAAGATATATCCATACTCCTGTAAGTGTCTGTAGTATGGATGATATTGAATCAACTATTCAATTGATTGTAGCTGCAATAAACAGCTTATAATTTTTTAAAACGATTTTTATCGTTTTTATTTCTTTTTTTTTACTTGGATTATATTTTAAAGAGTATTTCAAGAATTTCTTTAGGAATGTCTCCTTTTTCAGTATAATAATTTTTAATTTGTTGTAAAGTCTCATTTAATTGGTTATTGTCTGTTTTTAATTGGTTATTGTCTGTTTTTAATTGGTTATTGTCTGTTTCTAAGTTTTTATATCCCGTTTCTAATTCTTTTATTTTTGCTGCGGATTTCTTATTTTCTTGTTCAATTAAATATTCGAGTGCTGTTTTTCTTTTTTCCATATTAATCATCTCCAATAATTCTTTTTTCGTGTTTTTGTCTTCTATATTTCTGTCAATCATTATTTCCACAATGAAACATATCTTTGTTTTTAAGGTTTCGTTGATGGTTGTGTTGTTTTTAATCAATTCACAGATTTTTTGAGTTATATATGGTGCTATATCATCTTGAGCAAGTGTTGGTAATACTGCTAATTCAATGGTTTCATCATAGGTTAATTCTTGGTTGTTATTAATTTTGTATGTTATGTTATTTAATCTTTCGTTGATTTCTTTTGGAGATATGTAAATATAATCAGGTCTTAAAAATAATGTTTTTGTTAAAGCTATTTCTTTTTGACAGTATTTTGGATCTACTTTACTTATGATGATAGAATTGGTTAGTGAATTATTATGTATTAGAAGAAATTTAGCATATTCTGCAATTATTTCAAGTTTTTCCATATTTACAATGCCACTTTGATTTTCGATATTGTTTATAATGTTTTCACTTCTTAAATAGGCTATATCCATTCGTAAATTTCTTTTATTAACTGTAATTATTTCAGTTTCAATGGGATGAATATATTCTCCCTCTAAATTGAAATAATTGTGTATTATTTCGCTTAATACTATAAACCCATACTTAGTAGAAATAACCATATGATTAGCAATTTCTTTCATAAACGCCACCTTGTAATTTATAATATATAATAAATAATATATAAAGTTTTTATTATAAATAAAGATAAAATTACTTGATAAAATAAATTTTACTTGCTTAAATCAATATTTGCTTTATGGTGGAAAAATGCCTTATTGATTGAATATTTGCAATATGTAATTTGAATAATTCTGATAATGGTTAGTGAAAAAAGTGTTAAGGAAAGTTGTAATTAACTTTCTATTTGAATCTGTCATCTGATTTTTGTGATTTTGCTTTATTGTGGTTTTTTTCAAACCAGCCGATTTTCAATTCGGTAATTGTGTCTTCATACAGCTGAGGCACATATGGTTTGATATCTAAAAGTGGTGTTCCATCCAGTACATCAATATTTGATACATATACAATGTTTCCTTCAATTTTATCAATCTGTACGACAGATGAACCTATTCGGTTTGGTCTTTTGGGAGATCTTGTTGCAAAGACACCATGGCTATTGATATCCATAAATGGCTTTACTTCGAGCAGATAGCCGTCAACCTTGTGGAGCAAATATAATATGTTAATGTGGGAAAATTCTTCCAGGTCCTTCAGTCCGTCTGCATATTTGTCTTTTATCACCAGTGTTCCTTTCACGCCTTTTGCTCCTGTCGGCTGAATGGGCATCCCTTCAATTTCTGTAAATTCTGTATGTATTGTTCCTATTGATTCCAGTTCTATTTTCATGTTTTATTAGTTTTATTTTTACTGATTAATATATTATTTCATTTCGATTTTTTCGATATGAATGGTTTCAGGTAATCGTATTCAAAATTCTTATTTTTAAAAAAAACGAAACATTTATATACAATTCGATACAATGTAATATTATAAAAATAAACGGAGATGATTTTAATGGAATTAAGTGCTAGAAATCAACTAAAAGGAAAAGTAACAAATGTCGAATTAGGAGCAGTAATGGCTAATATTAAAATCGATGTGTCAGAACCTAACATCATAACTGCTGTTATTACTAAAGAGTCTGCTGAAAGGTTAGGCTTAAAAGAAGGTGACGATGTCACTGCATTAATCAAATCTACCGAAGTAATAATCGGAAAATAAACTGGATTAAATCCAGTTTTAAAATCTTTTTTTTTAAGTTAAGCCATGGCTCATGAAGCCGGGCAGTATAAACAGAATTATTATAATCAGTATCAGGATTATAATAAATTTCAAGTGTTTTATGGTGAAATATACTGCACAAAACACTATCAGTAATTTTAGGATTAATGTTAAGTCCAAGTTATCCTCCAGCCAATATTGTTTTTGTTCCCTGTTTGGATATTTCTTCTTTTTTGAATTCTACGTCGTATTTGACCTTTTCAATAACTTCTTTAAGTGCATCCAAGGTTTCTCCACGATGACCGCCTAATACTGCAACTAAAAATAAGCTGTCTCCAGTGTAGAATTCGCCGATGTAGTGGACGACTGATATTTCAGCGACATTGAATTTTATTTTGGCATTTTCAACTATCGCTTCAATCTCTTTTTTGGTAGTTTCCTTGTCTGGAGTAGTTAATATTAATTTTTCTAAATCCATGTTCTCTTCTTTTCCACGGACTATTCCTTCAAAAGTAAAGATAGCTCCGCAATAATCTATTTTAGTACTTTTCTTAATGTCATTCAATAAATCTGGTATTGTAACTTTGTCTTCTTTTGCTTCAATTACTTTTACAACCATTTTATTACCTCATTATTATATTCTGAAAGTAAGTATATATAACTATTGTTATAGGTCACTGATTTCTTTCACTGATAAATTTTTCAATCTTTCAACGCCTCTGATTTCTTTCATGACTGCGATTGTAGAGTCGGATACGAGTTCCTGCCAGTTTTCATCATTCAAAATCCTTCTTCTGACTTCACTTCCTGACAGATGAATCCTGTCAAAGAGTGGAGGATTTTTAACTTCATAGCCTTCCTCTTCAAACAGCTGCTTGACCAGAGGATTGCCAGAATAGACAATGGAAAATGGAGGGGTCATAAGCTTTACATGGGCTGCCCAGATGGCATTGTAGTTGATGTCTTCCATTGGGATGATATAGTATCTGCTGGGATCGATGTTTTCCTCAGCCAGTGCCTGTGTAACCATGACGACACGTTCACCGGCAGTAAAGGGGTCTTTCAATTCATGGCTTAACTGAGCACTTCCGATACCAATAACAATCTCATCAACTTCATCTAAAATTTTTTTAATAACCTGAATGTGGCCTTTATGGATAGGCTGCATCCTACCGATTAAAATGCCACGAACTTTATTATCCATATCTATCACTTATTATTATATTTGAAGTAAAGTTATATTAAATACTTTTATTATATTATAATTATATTCAATAAAAAATTTTTATGGAGTTGAACTATGGAAAATAAAGAGTTTATAATTATTTGCGTAATTGCTGTGATAATTGCAGCTGTAGGTTTCGCTTTTGTTACAGGCGCTTTTGAACAAAAATCCAATATGGGAAATACCCATTTTGAAACAGATTTCATGTCCGGTTCATTTGTAGGCAATGTGGAAAAGGTAGCTGCTAATGATACATTTCTAGTTTCATATAAGGATAAGGAGCACAACATCACATACAATCTAACTACTATGGACAATTCCTCTGCATTAATGGATATCTATAAGTTCCAGGGTGTGCAAGGTCCTGAACACCGTAAATTCAACGGAAACGAATGGAATATTTACTTTGCAGAAGCTATGCCTGTTGTAAACAACAAAACAGTCACTGATCCGTCCCAAAAAATGGGTATCATAATCGCTGAATGTCAAAAGGAATCACAGGGTTACATTGTATATTCAATCATTGATACAAACAAAGTTAATTTCACTTTAAACACCTTCAGTGATTCTTATACTAATTTCATAGAACCTTTACTCAAGACTATTGATTTGAAACATTCTGATAAAGTTCCTGCAGTACATGAGCAATTCGGATTATCCAAGGATGATTTCAATAAGCAGCTTGAAATAATACATCAAATTGAAGCCGGTAACCGTTCAGCATTGCAAGGTCAGCAACAATGAGGATTACAGTTTTTCATGCAGATGAATGTGACAGGAAGAAATGCACTTCCATCAAAATGGAAAAGTTGGGCAAGTGCAGGCTGGTCTATAATATAAATAAGATACCCAGCGGAGCAATTGTCCTCAATCCATATGCAGAAAAGGCTGTATCATACGAAGATTACAGATTCGTAAAAAGAAGAGGAATTGTAGGGCTTGACTGTTCATGGAACGAAGTGTCAAGTTCTAAAAAATTCTTTTCTTTATCAAAATACCACAGATCATTGCCGTTTTTGATTGCAACAAATCCTGTTAATTACGGGAAGGCCTGCATACTGTCAACCGTTGAAGCGATTTCAGCCACTTTATACATTACACGCTTCAAGGATGAGGCCAGAGATATATTGGACGGTTTCAAGTGGGGCCATACCTTTCTGGAGCTGAATCATGATTTGCTTGAAAGCTATTCTGAGGCAGATACCAGTGCCGAAGTTGTTAAAATTCAGAATGAATTTCTTGAAAGTCATGAATAAAATTTTTTTGGCATTATTGACAACACTTTAATAATGTGATAAAATCAGTTTTTTCGTACTATAATATATTGTATATTTTATTGAATATTTGATATTACTTTTTATGGGTAAAAATTTAATTTAATATTACTGTTTT
>NZ_JAZTXC010000150.1:0-18339 GCF_045636185.1 Methanobrevibacter sp.
GGTTAAAAATTCCTTTTTAATTAAATAAAAAAATAAGTTAGTGAATTTTTAAAATTCACATTAAATCAATTTGAAATTTTGAGTATTATTCAATTAATCAGTTAGTATTAATAAAAATCAACTATTTCCGGACAATCCCAAGAAAAAAAAGTGTTGAGAAATTAATCTCAACTTTTTATTGTAATTTTGTTTGCGATGGATGTTCCGTTATAGCTGGATGTTATAATGTATTCACCAGGCATCAGGTTAATATTGAGTTTTGCCATGCCTGAACTGTCAGTTATCCTGTTGTAGAACACACCATTAATGTTAAAGGTTACAGATTGGCCAGCGTAAGGTTTTCCCTCGCCGTCAACCAAAGTCGCCTTGAACTGAGTTCCGTCACGGTATTTCATTGTAATATTACTTGCATTCAATATTGGCAATACTTTGATGTTGTTGGATACAGCACAACCTTTATATTCTGCTGTAATGATATAGTCTCCAGGCTGCAGGTTAATGTTTAGTTTTGCAATACCTGATTCGTTTGTCGTACGGTTGTAAAATACTCCGTTGATGTTGAATGTTACGATTTCACCGGCACCGACAGTCTTGCCGTCATCACCGATTAGTTTAACAGTGTATTGTGTTGCGTTTCTGTAATATTTGGTGATATCGCTGTTTTCAATGATTCTTGGAATAACAGCGATATTATTGGCTGCACTTTCACCTGTAACCGTATTTATTGAAGTAATTATGTATTTTCCTTGATTTAAGTTGATGTTAAGTTTGGCCAAACCGTTTTCATCAACTGTACGGTTGTAAAATACTCCGTTGATGTTGAATGTGATTACGGTCCCTTTAGCCAGATAATTGCCCTGACTGTCAAGGAAAGTAGCATAGAACTGTGTAGCATTTCTAAATACCTTAACAAGATCTGTACCATTGACTGTAGACAATACTGTAACTGTCGCATTAACAGAAGTGTCATTGTAGGTAACAACAACCGGATATTCACCGGAGTTCAAGTTAATAGCAAGGGATGCTTGACCACTAGCATTAGTAGTTCTGTTATAGTCTACACTATTAATAGTAATGGTGACTGTTTTGTTTGCTAATGCTTTGCCTTTGGAATCTGTTACGTTTACAACAAATCTTTCAGGTCCGCGGTAGTATTTTGTTACATCTGGAGCTTTAACAATAATGCTTTCATCTTCTTTGACATTTATGCTAATGCTTGTTTCTATTGGGTTGTATTTCTCATCACCAGAGTATGTAATTGGAACAGTTACATTTCCTGCAGGTAAATTGGTTAAAACAGCAGTTGCAGTACCGTTAACGATAGGGACTGCTTCATTTCCGATGTTTACAGTGCCTGTCGCATCATCAGGTAATGTTACAGTTACCGTTACATTATCACCTTCAGTTGCTTCTGCAGGTGCATCAATGCTGATTGTAGCATTTTCTTTTCCTTTAGGATTAACAGTAATATTTACTGTTGTTGTAGCAGCATTATATTTGTCATCCCCAATATAATTTACATATGCTTCGGTGTTTTCGGTTAATCCAGGAACAATAACTGTAGCTTCACCTTTTTCTATTGGTGCAGTGTATGTTTCGCCGTTTGCAATAACTGAAACTTCACCTGTTGCGTTTTCTAATCCTGTGACTTTAACTGTTACATTTTCACCAGCAGTTATTGGATCAGCACTAGCGCTGATAGTTAAATTCTTCCTACTTGGTTCAGGAGCAGGATTAACAACAATCACAACTGTAGTAGATGCATTGTTGTATTTGTCGTCACCAGGATATGAAATTTCAGCTTTGGTTGATTCTTTTAATCCAGGAACTGTGATACTTGCTTCACCATTTTTAATTGGTGCAGTGTATGTTTTTCCGTTTGTTGTAAGGAAAATTTCACCGGTTGCGTTTTCTAATCCAGTAACTTTAACTGTTGCGTTTTCACCAACTGTGATTGGTTCAGCAGTTGCTTTTATTGTTAAATTCTTTTTGTCTGGTCCCGGAGCAGGTTTAACTGTAATGTTAACCGTAGTTGAAGCAGCATTATATTTGTCATCCCCAATATAATTTACATATGCTTCGGTGTTTTCGGTTAATCCAGGAACAATAACTGTAGCTTCACCATTTTTGATTGGTGCAGTGTATGTTTCGCCGTTTGCTATAAGGGAAATTTCACCTGTTGCGTTTTCTAATCCTGTGACTTTAACAGTTGCGTTTTCTCCTGCTGTGATTGGCTCTGCACTAGCGCTGATAGTTAAATTTTCTTTAGATGGACTAGGTTTTTCATTGACAGTAACTGTAATAACAGTTGAATTTAAAGCATAAACTTTGCCATCCCCAACTTTAACTGTAATGGATGCAGTACCCTCTTTTACACCAGTAACAACACCATTTTCATCAACTTTAATAATACCTGAATCATCTGGCACGAAACTGACATTTAAACCTTGAGGATTTGTTGTAAATTTAACAGTAGCATTCTCACCAACAGTCAATATCATATCATTAGCAGAAACACTGGCATCATTCAAACTAACAGTAACAGTAACGTTTGTTGAATTTAAAGCATAGATTTCATCATCACCGACTTCAACAGTAATGATTGCAGTACCCTCGCCAACAGCAGTAACAACACCATTTTTATCTACAGTAGCAACAGACTCATCACTGGATGTGTAAGCAATATCAAGCAATATTGTATCAGGATGTTTGGTAGCATTTATTGCACAGGTTTCACCAACTTTTAAATCCAAAGTATCATTGTCAACTGTAACGTTACAGTCATCCAATTTGACATTGACTGTGATAGTCTTATTTTCAGCAGCAGCATACTTATTGTTACCGACAAAACTGACAGTAATAATCACCTGACCTTTAGCATTAGCAATAACATTACCTTGAGCATCAACAAGAACAATGGAATCATCACTGGATGTAAAAGTAACATTACCCGCATCAGCAGGAGTCAAATTAGCGACAATGACAGTCTCATCACCAACAGACAAGTCTAATGAAGCAGGATCAACAGTAATTTCAGTAGGAACTTTACTTACAGTAACAGTTATAACAGTTGAATTCAAAGCATATTTCTTACCATCCCCAACAAGAACAGTAATCTGGGCAGTACCATTTTTCAAAGCAGTAACAGTACCATCAGTAGTAACATTAACAACTCCGGAATCATCAGGAACAAAACTAACATTCAAATCTTTAGGAGTGGTTGTATAGTTAATAGTACCTTTTGAATCAACAGTTAATTCCATGTCTTTAGCATCAACTTTAGCATCATTCAAAGTAACGGTTACATCAATAGTAGCATTGGATGGCAAGTATTTATCATTACCTTCGAAACTGACAGTAACACTAGCAGTACCTTCACCAACAGCAGTAACAACACCATCATCATTTATAAGAATAACACTATCATCACTAACTTTGTAAGACAAATTACCTGCATTAGAAGGCATCAAACTGACAACAGGATCAGCCACATCATCAACTTTCATATCCAAAGTAGTATTCTGAATAAGAATTTCAGTAGGTATTTTAGAAACCATTACAATAATAACTTTAGAATCAGCAGCCGCATACTTATCATTACCATAAAATGCAATAGTAACATTAGCACTACCTTCAGCAACAGCGGTAAATGTACCATCACCATCAATGATAACAACACTCACATCACCGGATGTATAATCCAACTCACCAGCATCAGAAGGAATTATGCCAACGCCAGGATTAACTTCATCTCCAACATTCAAATCCAAAGTAGTCTGATTAAGAATAATCTCAGTAGGTATTTTACTAACAGTAACTGTAACACTAGCTTCGCAATCAGTATAATTTTCATTGCCTTTGAATGAAAGTGTAATATGGGCTTTTCCTTCACCAACCCCTTTAATAATTCCTTTGGAATTGACTGTCACCACACTTGTGTTGGAACTTTTAAATGTAATTCCTTTTAAATCGTCAGGTTCTGTTGTATAGTTGACTTCTGATTTGTCATTGCAAAACATTTCAATTGTTTTATTTTTTGGAATTATTTTGGTCTCTATGATTAGGATGTTGGATGTTGCCTGATCAGTTGAGTTTTTATAGATGTCATCTCCAAGATAGTTGAATGTCCATTTGTACTCTCCAACGGGGTATGCATCGTTTCTTATTTCAACAGTGAGTACTTTTTTTCCTTTTTTGCCTTCTTTAGTAACATCAATTGTTTTACCGTTGCTTAATGTCATGTTTCCAGTTGCATTTTTGGGCAGTGTTATTTTAAACATTATGCCATCCTGGTCAGTGACATTTATGTCATATGACTCTACAGTAATATTTGAATCAAGTTTCAGTACGGTCAACTTTCCGGATGCGGTAGCATTTAAAAATGAATCGTCACCAGAATAGGTTACCATGACATCGTACTCATCAGGAAGAATGCCTTCAAGATTTATTGTGGAGTTTAAATCCATATCATCAAATATTTCATTGTGTTTTTTGCCGTTAAGTGTTATGTTTACTTTTCCTGTTGCGGCGGAATTGTAATTGAGAGTGAGCGTTGTATTTTCTGCATATGGAACTTCCCCATCAACGATTGAAAGGTTTGGATTTTCCTTATTGACATTTAAAGGAATTGTGTAAGCTGCATTTTCTATTGATGCAGTCACACCAGCAGTTCCGCCCCTAGTTGCCGTATACTTGACAGTATCTCCAAATTTGGCAGTATCGCTACTTACATTACCATTTGTTGCAGTAATTGTCAGGTCAACTGGTTTTAAGAGATTTTTGTCATATTCATTTGTATTGTTATTGCTTGAATCAAACACCCATATTGTAAACGTTATGTCGGATGTGTCTGACACAGATATCGTATCGGGATTTGCTGTTGCGTTTAAAAATAGCCATTTGGTGCAGTACTTTATTCCAGGGCTGTCTTTATGGTTGCTTTGATTGTGTCCAAACCAGTTGTACTCCCCATTAGACTCCGATACATCAAAATTGATAGGAGTTCCGTTGTTGTTTAGGAAAATATTATTGTTGACGCTTATGTCGGTACCTGAAGACCCCAAAAAGTATACGATAGCATTAGCACTGTTTTTTGTAAAAATACTGGTAGTGATTTGCACAGAACTACTCTCTCCACCTACTATGGAATAACCCTCTGCAGTGTTGTTTGTGAAAATGCAGCCTTCGACTTTCACAGTAGATATCATCCAGCCTATTGCTCCACCATTATTGTTTGCTTTGTTGTTTGTGAATGTGGAGTTGATGACTTGTACATTAGCACTAGTTGACATTATTGCTCCGCCCATTACTGATGCAGTGTTGTTTGTGAATGTGCAGTCGATGATTTGCACATTGTCACTATGGAACACCATAATTGCTCCACCATCCTCAAAGTTACCATTTACGAATGTAATATTGTGTATTACTACATTTTTTGAGTTTGAAATGAGAAATATTTCTGTCTGTCCCTGTGCATCCAGTATCGTAGAATTCCCAATAATATTGACAGTTTCCTTTCCATCAATTCCGATTTCACTTGTTCCAGTGTATGTGCCAGGTTCCAGATAGATTGTATCATAACCACCATCGATTGCACTTTGAATAGCATCGAAAGTGTGATTTGTAACAGTTGCGGGTTCCTTAAGTATCTCATTGCTGTTTGATAACCCTAAAATTTGAGAATCATCATATACAACATCATTTGATTCGATTTCATTAATATCCATAATTTCAGTTGCTTGTCCACCAACACTTGCTGCGACTGCAGTATTGGCATCGCTTGCGCAGACACTAGCCACCCCAAATATGAAGATAGCCAGCACCAGCATAATCATGCTTTTCTTGTATTTCATGTGCCATTTCTCCCTTTATTATAATAAATATTTTTGAAGAATTCTTTTTATTTTAAATAAACAAAAAATAAGTCTGTTTTTCCAGTTTAAAATATTCAATTCTTAATAATAAGTCTATAAACTGATAGTTATATAACTACCTATTTTAATAGGAAAAAGTAGTTGAGAAATTAATCTCAACTTCCTGTTTGAATTTCTTCAGCTAAATTTCAAAATCGTATTTGCCTCTTTGGACTCTTTCAAAGTAGGTTAGACCAATTGTCACTGGAATGATGATGTATTTAAGAGTGGCAAACCAAGGTAGGCCGGCCATGATATCGAATATAGTTATAATTGTACTTGCAATAAGAATTACTAAAAGAGCATAGTTGGCAACTTTGTAGTTTTTCCTGACTCGCTCATAAAAAAGATTGTACTAATCAGCAATATTACTGTAAGCAGGCCTGTAGGACTTTTCAAATCAACTATATTTACAAATAATCCCATCAGGATTAAAAGAATGTACATAATTAATATTGTGGTAAATAAAACTTCTCTGCTTTTTTAGCGTTAAGTCCATAAAATGAATAGACTAAAAGAAGAATACAAACAACCAGTGAAATAACGTTTGTCATATAGCTTAGAGTATCAAGGTCTGTTTTAAAAATCCCCCATATACTGATTATAGTTGCAATTATTATCAGTATACTTAACATACATTTATGGATTCATTCCAATTGACATTAATTTTGGAATATCCCTTGGAATGCTGGTATTTGTATTTGTTGCAACATGGCTTTTAACGGAATTGTATGTAAAAATCAAAGGTTATATTATTCATTAAAGTATTTGGTTAAAACATATGCCATAATTGATTCTGCAAAGTTCTGCCACACGGAATACAGTGCACCCGGAACCGTTGCTTGAGTTAGACCAAGGAAATTTAGAGATGAATTTCAAATTCAAAAAGAATATAAATCATTTAATTTATCCCTAATTTAATCCTCAATCTCTTTTTTCTTTTTAATATTTAAGAATACATCTTTACCATGATTTGTATTCTTAATACGGATAATTAAAAAATTTCACATTAAATATCTTAAGTTTCTAGGAATGATTTACTGAAAATGATGATAAAAAAAAACTATTTTAAATGGAATGAACAAATAGTGATATGAGGTTGAACAATGACAAGAGTCTATGAAGTTTTCGATAAATTTTGTGTTGTAGACATTATTTTTGGTCTTATTTTAGGAATTTATCTTGCTATAAACCATGACAACCCCGATTTATATCTTATAGCACTGATAGTAGTATTTATATTTTCTTTTATCATGACTCTGCTACCTATAGCATCAGTAATCTATGCAAAATACAAATACAAAGAAAAAATTCCAATAAGAGCCCTTATTGAAGCATACATTCTTAATTTTGGAATGACTGCAGTTTCCTTTGCATTCGGATACATTATAGGATCATTTGCAATCGGCAATTACAATACTGCCAACTGATCATTATTTTTTTGAAAAGTTTTACACTTGAAATGCATGGCCTGAACTGAATGAAAAAACAGTGAAAATGAAAAAGAGCTGAATAATTGACATGCCCATGGTGTCTGAGATATGAATCTCATCACATGAAAAGACAAATTCCAGTATTATATTCGTGCCGTATTTCGCAAATCCCTAAAAAAAATTGTAAACAAATTATTCATCGAATGGAGAAGCCTTTACCGAAACAAACTTGATTCCATCTATCTCCTCTGAGATTCTTTCCTCAATTTGAGAAGTGATTTTATCCGCCCCATAAAAAACATTGCCTTTCTAATTTTTTTAATTGTAATATATTTTTAACCTTTTTTATATAAACTATTCCGAAAGTAATTACTTGCTTGATGAATATTAAAATTAGAAAACCAAAGCAAAACAGCCATACAACAATTATTCGGAAACTAAAAAATTCAAAAACCCCAAAAGAGTTTTTAGTGATGAAAGCTATGTAAGGTAATGAATATTTCATAGATTCTTTAAAGCATGACATTCAAAATAACTTGAATAGAAGTTTTTTTACTCCATGATGCAATATGAAAAATAATATTTTCACGAATAATAGAATTATTTCGCAAATAGATTCAAAAATAAATATATTTGATTAATACAAGTGTCTAAATAATGAAGGATTATTTCAATTTAAAAGAAAGAAAAAAGTGTTGAGAAATTAATCTCAACTTTTTATTGTAATTTTGTTTGCAATGGCTGTTCCGTTATAGCTTGAGGTTACGATGTATTCGCCAGGCATCAGGTTAATGTTCAGTTTAGCCATACCTGAACTGTCAGTTATCCTGTTGTAGAACATACCGTTAATGTTGAACTGAATATTCTGGCCGGCATAAGGTTTTCCCTGACCGTCAACCAAAGTCGCCTTGAACTGGGTCCCGTCACGATATTTCATTGAAATGTCCGTTGCATTCAATATAGGCAGTACCTTGATGTTGTTTGCAACCATACATCCTTTGTATTCTGCAGTAATGATGTAGTCTCCAGGCTGCAGGTTAATGTTCAGTTTAGCAATACCTGATTCGTTTGTCGTACGGTTATATAATACTCCGTTTATGTTGAATGTTACAATTTCACCGGCACCGACAGCTTTTCCGTCATCACCTATTAGTTTAACAGTGTATTGTGTTGCGTTTCTGTAATACTTCGTAATATCCCTGTTTTCAATGATTTTTGGAATAACAGAAATATTATTGGCTGCACTTTCACCTGTAACCGTGTTAATTGAAGTAATTATGTATTTGCCTTGATTTAAGTTGATGTTAAGTTTGGCCAAACCGTTTTCATCAACTGTACGGTTGTAAAATACTCCGTTGATGTTGAATGTAATTACAGTTCCTTTAGCAAGATAATTGCCCTGACTGTCAAGGAAAGTTGCATAGAACTGTGTAGCATTCCTAAATACCTTAACAAGATCAGTTGCATTGACAGTAGTCAAAACGGTAACAACAGAATTGACAGTCTGATTATCAACAACAGATGTTACATTGTATACACCAGTGTTTAATTTTAATGCAACGCTTGCAGTACCGTTAGCATCAGTATTTCTAACATATGAAACACCATTAATGTCAACAGCAACTGTTTTATTTACTAAAGGATTGCCCCGATAGTCAGTAACGGTTACAACAAAGCTTTCCGGACCACCGAAGTATTTGATTACATCCGGAGCATTTATAATGCATGGCTTACTCTCAACAGTAACATTTACCTCTTCAATAAGCGGATAATATTTATAATTACCTGAGTAAATTACAGGAATTGTATAGTTACCTGCAGGCAAAGCAGGAAGTTTTATTTTAATATTAGAATCCACAACTTGAGCAGTGAAGTTTTTACCGTCAACAACAGCAGTAACGGTAGCACTGATAGCATCATCAGGGAATTCTATTTCAATAGTAACATTTTCACCTTCAATAACCGGTGAAGCACTAATATTCATTGTAACATTTTCTTTAGGAAATACAACAAATTTACCTGATCCGTTAGACGGAGCAAAATATTCATCACCATGATAAATAGCCGTAAAGTTGTAATTGCCTACTGTTAAATTCTCATATGTAACCAATACAAATAAGTATCCGTCCATAGGGAAAACATAAGCATCAGCAATGTCAAATGTTCGTGCATTACCATTTAAAATGACAGTTATATTACCCGTAATGAATGAAGGAAGTCTTAAATAAGTAGTAGATTCCTCTCCTTCGAAAATATCATTCAAATGGAATGAAATGTTTGAATCTATGCGGTTAACGATAATGTCTACACTTTCCGTGAAGTTATTGTAGTTTTCATCACCAGGATAGGTAAACACAGCAGTAGTATTTTCAAATAGGTCCGGAATGCCGAATCCCATCTCACTGTCCACAATAGGGAACTGATACTCCCTGCCATTAACTGTAAGTGTGATGTTTCCTGTAGCATTAGCCAAACCTGTCATTTCAACGACAGCATCCTGACCAATGGTAATCGGGTCGGCATATAAGCTAACATTTAAATCCTCTTTAGTTTTACTTACAACAAAAGTGCCGTTTTCACCTGACGGATTATAATTTTCATCCCCTTCATAAGTTGCAGAGATATTGTACTGTCCGGCGTTTAGACCGTTATTGCGAATAAACATGAAAGTTTTACCGCCCCTGCTGGTGTGATCTGATGAGTCAATATCATAAACAGTAGTATTATCACCAATGGTTACGCTTACATTACCTGTAGCACTGCCCGGCAATATTATAGTTGCAATTATAGCATCAGCATCACGATCAGTAATATTGCGCGTATACATCCTAATTTCAGATTCCGCTTTTAAAACAGTAATGTTATTAGCAGTATTTTCACCAGTAACAGTGTTTGTTGCAGTTACAACATAATCACCTGCAGGCAAATCAACATTCCAGATAGCCAAACCGTTTTCACCAACAGTTTTTTCATATATAATTCCGTTAACATTAAATTCAACAGTTTTGCCTTTTTCAAGATAATTACCTTCACTATCCAATACTGTTACATTATAGGTTGTATCATCTCTGAAAACTTTTCTAATGTCGCTACCATTGATTGTAGTTAAAACAGTGACAGTAGCATTAGCCGTGGCATTTTTAACTCTGACATTAACCGGATAGACTCCTGAAATTAAATTAATATTCAGTGCTGCAATACCATTTTCATCAGTGATTCTATTGTAACCAACACCATTAATTGTAATTGAAACATTTTCACCAACAATAGGACCGCCTTCACTGTCCGTTATATTAACAACAAATGGTTTAGGACTACTATAATATTTAGTAAGATTTTCAGCATTAATATTTATAATGAGCTCATTTACAGTAACATTAATGGTTTTATTTTCAGCTGCAGCATAGTTTTTGTTTCCTGCAAAACTAACTGTAATTGTAGCATTACCCTCTTTTAAACCTTTAATCTTACCGTTTTCAATTTTAACAATATTATCATCACTGGATTTGTATGTTAAATTACCTGCATTTGCCGGTTCTAAACTAGCACCGATATCCATTTCATCATTAACTTTCATATCTATAGAAGAAGAGTTAACGGTGATTTGTGTAGGAATCCTTTTAACGTTAACTGTGATTGTGGCATTGGATGCTGTATAGTTTTCGCTTCCGGAAAAACTTACTGTGATAGTTGCTGATCCTTCAGCTTTAGCCAGAATATCGCCAGATACGGAATCAACACTTGCAATATTGGAATCATTACTTAAAAATGAAATGTTTCCTAAAGCATAATCCGGTTTTAAGGCATATGTTATTTTATATTCATCATCTACAAACAAGTCAATAGTATCCTTATCCGGAATAACTTCCGTTGTTATCTTTTCAACAGTGAAATTTGCATATGCTGTAGCATTTGAAAATAGATTATCTCCTAAATACTCAACAGCAACATTATACTCTCCTGCAGGGAGATCTGCTATTGTAATGGTCTGATTAATATCCATTTCTACTGTTTTATTATAATTTTTACTTTTTAAAGTGATATTGACTGTTCCTGTTGCAGTATTATTATAAGACAAAAAGATTGTAGTATTTTCGCCATAATCAATCTCTTGCGGAATAACCTTTGCAGAAAATTCAGGATTTAATCCAATATTATCTAAAAAGATTGTATATTCAGCATCTTCTATACTTGCAGTTACGCTACCTTTTCCCCGTTCGGTTGCCACATATTCAACAACATTGTCTAATGTAGTGGTATCATCAACATCACCATTGGTTGCAGTCAATGTTAAATTAACAACCGGCAACTTGGAATTGTCAAAATCAAAAACATTCGTGCCGTCAGTAGAATATAATTTAAAAGTAATATTTGATGAATCCAAAACTAAAAGAGAAGCATTATCTGCAGTAGCATTTAAAAACAGCCAGTTATCTATTGTAACTTTATCATTAATATTGGGTTCATTCATATAATTGCTTGCATTATTGCCAAACCAACTATCTTTTACCACAACAACTTGGGTACGGGCATAAATTTCATATGTGCAATTGTTATTTAAAAAAATTGCATTTGTAATATCGGCATCAAATCCTTCATTATTATAATCCTCGAAGTGGATTATTGCATTTGATGCAGTATTGTTAATATATACTCCAGTAACATTTAAACCTGAAAACCCACCATTGAAGTAGTTTGCTCCACCATCAAGATTTGCGTGGTTGTTGGTGAATGTTCCAGTAATATTTGAATCTGAAACACTATCAAAGTTGTTTGCTCCACCATCATAAAGTTCTGCTATGTTGTTGACATATGTTCCACCAACATTAGAACCTGAAACACTATCAAAGTTGTTTGCTCCACCAAACCATGCTGCGGTGTTGTTGGAATATGTTCCAGTAATATTTGAGCCTAAAACACTAGTCCAGAAGCAGTTTGCTCCACCAGACCATGCTGCGTTGTTGGCATATGTTCCACCAACACTAGAACCTGAAACATTGCCTCTGAACAAGTTTGCTCCACCATTACTCTCTGCTTTATTGTTGGCATATGTTCCGGTAATATTTGAACCTGAAACACTATTTTCGAAGTAGTTTGCTCCACCACCATCACTAGAGTCCTGACCATTTGCTGTGTTGTTGGAATATGTTCCGGTAATATTTGAACCTAAAACATTATCCCTGAAGTAGTTTGCTCCACCAGCATATTTTTCTGCTGTGTTGCTGATGTATTCTCCAGAAACATTCGAACCTGAAACCCCACCATGGAAGTAGTTTGCTCCACCATACCTTGCTGCTGTGTTGTTGGAATATGTTCCGGTAATATTTGAACCTGAAACACTAGCCCAGAAGTAGTTTGCTCCACCATAGTATTTTGCTGTGTTGTTGATATAAGTTCCACCAACATTTGAATCAGAAACACTTTTGAAGTAGTTTGCTCCACCATTACTCTCTGCTGCTGTGTTGTTGGAATATGTTCCGGTAATATTTGAACCTGAAACACTATTTTCGAAGTAGTTTGCTCCACCAGACCATGCTGCGTTGTTGGTAAATGTTCCAGTAATATTTGAACCTGAAACACTAGCCCAGAAGTAGTTTGCTCCACCACCATAAATTTCTGCTGTGTTGCTGATGTATTCTCCAGAAACATTAGAACCTGAAACACTTCCAAAGAAGTAGTTTGCTCCACCATAGTATTCTGCTTTGTTGTTGGAATAGGTTCCAATAATATTTGAACCTGAAACACTATTTTCGAAGTAGTTTGCTCCACCATAGTATTCTGCTTTGTTGTTGGTATATGCTCCAGTAATATTTGAACCTGAAACACTACCTGAGAAGTAGTTTGCTCCACCCCACAATAGTGCTGTGTTGTTAGTGTATAATCCACCAATATTTGAACCTGAAACACTATTTTCGAAGTAGTTTGCCCCACCAGACCCTGCTGCGTTGTTAGTGTATAATCCACCAATATTTGAACCTGAAACACTACCAACGAAATAGTTTGCTCCACCACCATCACTAGTGTACTGACCATTTGCTGTGTTGTTAATGAAACTAGCATTTATATTAGAATTGGAAATATCACTACCGAAATAAATAGCACCACCATTATCTGCTTTACCATTTTTAAAGGTTAATCCAGTGATATTTATGGATGATGCAGTAACAGTCCAGATTCTGCTTAATCCCTGTGCATCAAAAATTGCTTCACTATCACCGTATTTTTTGAAATTCAAAGATTTTTCTATCACCAAATCTATATTTTCAGTTCCTGTGTATACTCCTGATGCAATCATGATTATATCATTATCACTGCTTGCGCCTATAGCTTCAGCCAATGTATTAAATGCTGTTTCTTCACTTTTTCCATTCCCGCCGGAAACCACACTTTCATTAACATACAAGTAATTATTTCCAGCAGCTAATACTTCATCGTTAGATACCTTTAACATATTATTATCTAATTCATTACTTTCAACATTATTATCAATAGATAATAGATTATTTTCTAGATTGGCTGATTCATCAATGGATATTACGTCTGTCTTATTGGTATCAGCGGCACTAGCTGATGAAACGAAAACGAGTAAAATCAGTGAAATTGATAAAATAACCAATGAATATTTCTTTAGTTCCATATATTTTTCTCCCTTTTTAAAAAATATTCTAATAAAAATGTTTTATACTATACAAACAACATTAAAAGGTAGTGCTTTGTGAATAAAACATTTATATGGTTAAGGGTTTATCAACATATATATTTATACATATTGTTTTGTTTTTTCGCCAAAATATTTCCTCATCAATATCATGAAAGATTGCCTATAAAGGGCAAAAGATTGAACAGCAAAATACAAATACGAAGAAAAAATTTCAATAATAGCCCTTATTGAAGCATACATTCTTGATTTTGGAATGACTGCAGTTTTCTTTCCATTCGGATAGAATATATAATCATTTGCAATGGGCAATTACTATAGTGCCAACCGACCATTAATTTTTTTGAAAATTTTTACACTTGAAATGCATGTCCGGAACTGAATGAAAAAGCAGCAAAATACAAAAGAGCTGAATAATTAACCTACCTATTGTGTCTGAAGTATGATTTTCAGCATATAAAATAACAGATGCCGGCATTATATTCGCCCCAGGAATTTGCAAATCATTAAAAAAAATTGTAAACAAGTTATTCCTCGAATGGGGATGCCTTTACCGAAACTGACTTGATTCCATCAATCTCCTCTGAGATTTTTCCCTCAATTTGGGATGTGATCTTATCCGCCTCATATAAAGTCAGATTTCCATCAATTTTCACATCCAGATTGACAATGATGTATGAAGAGAAGTTATCCAGTTTGATGTTATGGGCATTGCTTGCATCGGGAGTCCCGTCAACTATTTCTGTAATTTTAGAAACTATTTCCTTATCATCAGGACTTCCGCCCATGACGGCCAGAAGATTTTCCTTAGCTAAAGTATAGGTGGTTTTTAAAATCAGCAACCCTATTAAAAAACCTATAATCGGATCCATCTGAGGAAAACCAATTTTTGCTACAAAAACACCTATGAAAATAACCACTGAAGTATAAATATCAGTTTTTTGATGCTCTCCGTCGGCGACGATTGCGGGACTGTTGATTTCCTTTCCTATTTTAATGATGTATCTGCTGATAACAAAGTTCAGAATTATTCCGACAGCAGCCATAATGAGAACAAGATTATCGGGGATAGTAATCGTTTCGGGATCCATGAGCTTGTGACGCGCAGTATTCATGATTTCAAATGCTATGAGTGTTAAAAACATCACAATAATAAGTCCAGCTATTGCTTCGGCACGTCCGTAGCCGCTGGTGAACTTTTCATCGGCAGGTCTTTGGCCTACCTTGAATCCGATATATGCGATGACCGAGGTTATAACATCTGAAAGCGTATGCAAACCTTCAGCAATCAGGGCATAACTTCCGCCGGTCAAACCCACGACAATATTTAAAACTGTTAAAAAGCAATTTGAACCTATTGCAACAGCTGAGGCCTTTTTTCCAACCTTATTACGTTCCTCGTCCATTGATTACACCACTCCCGATTTACCAAACATAGATAATCATAATGTAACTACTCCTTACATAATTTAAAGTACATTATAATATATGGAATTATATAATATAATAAATTTTTGAAATAAAAAAAATAATGGAAGTGTAGAAACTTCCAAATCAGCTGACAGTTATTTTATTAGCTACATCGGCACCATTGTAGCTTGATGTTATGATATATTCGCCTTTCATCAGGTTGATATTCAGTTTGGCAATGCCTGATGCATCTGTGGTTCTGTTGTAGAATACGCCATTGATATTGAATGTTATAGTCTCACCGGCATACGGATTGCCCTCACCGTCAAGAAGTCTGGCTTCAAACACAGAGCCGTCACCGTATTTCATGCTCAAGTCACTGGCTGAGAGAACCGGCAAAACTTCAATGCTGTTTCCTTTCACACAGCCGTTATAATAGCTGGTTATAGTGTAATTGCCGGGATACAGGTTGATGTTGAGCTTTGCATGTCCGGTAGCGTTTGTTGTTCTGGTGTAGAATACCCCATTGATGTTGAATATAACCTCTTCGCCAGCACCTGCATAACTTCCGTCGGGCGTGAGTACCCGAACAACAAATTGAGAGGCGTTTTTATAATATTTGACTAGATTGCTGCTTTCCAGAAGACCGATTACCTTAATGCTGTTGGTTTTAGTCTCACCGGTTGCAGGGTTTGTTGCGGTTATATCATATGTTCCCTCACCGAGATTGATGTTCAATTTTGCGGTTCCGTTTCCGTCGGTCATTCGGGTGTAGTTAATGCCGTTGACACTAATGGTAACAGATGCGTTGGCAAGCGCAGTACCATCTCCATCAACGAATGTTGCGAAATATTGGGTAGCGTTTTTGAACACCTTAACAATATCTTCTGCAGATATGCTTCTGACTGAAATTACATTGCCTACATGCTCATTGGTCTCGAGATTGTATGATATAATAGTGTGATTGCCCGGTTTCAATCCCATAATGGGCAAAGAGGCAATGCCCTCATCATTGGCATACCTGTCTTTTAAAACACCATCAAGAGAAAAGTCAACCTCAAAATTCTTCAGGAAATTTCCCTCGTGGTCCAGACAGCTTACATTATACTGTTGAACTTCGCCGTAGAAAAATTCCAGATCGCTTGTGAAGAGAGTCTTATTGACAATTATTTTGGAAGTGCACTGGCTAGGGCCGAAAGGTCCGTCATAGGTAATCAGAGCATCATATTCTCCAGGCTGCATCATAATTGCCAATGCCGCATAACCTCTAGGGGTGACTTCACGGGAGTAGACGGTTCCATTGATTTCAATGGACACTTTCTCTCCGATTAAAGGAATGCCTTCATCATCGGTCAGATAAATCTTCATGCTTTTATAATAAGTCTTATATGTGGTGACATTCTCTGCTCTCAAAACAGTGCCGAAATCAGTTGCATAAGCCGTCACTTCACACTCTTCATCCATACCTTCAACATATGCGCGAATCGTATAGTTTCCCTTTGCCTTAGGCCTGAAATTTAAAATGATACTTTTGGAAATGTTGGAAGAGGACAAATTCCAGTAAAGAGTATTGAGATTTGAATCATAATGGTAATCCCCATTTGAAACAACTGCATTTATAAAGTCAATTTTATCATCCAATTCAAATACTAGTGTCTTTTCATCTACCAGATTATTTATTCTGTAACTTACAGAGGTATCATTGCCCACAATAACATTTTCAGGACTGAAAACCTCAAATACTGAATCCAGGGTTTGATTTTCAAAAATGTGGGTTGCAACGTAAAGCTTGTTCGGCATTTCCGGAACTAGTGATGCAGGATAGAAATCACCGTTATAATAGAAATAGGTAACAATATGTGAAACGTTCAGTCCCGCATTGTGACCATTGTCGTTGCTTACATAAAAGTCAATACCATATTTCTGCCCGTTATCTGTATCGAATGCCTTGCAGTCATAGACATAAAGATTACGCCGGTTCCAGCCGGAATCGTCATATGAACAGATTTCAATAATCGCATCAACAGGGTTCGTTGAATAATCAGAGTAGTTTCCGTAGCGGAAAAAGTCATAGATGTTTGGAACTGTCAGATATTCCCCCGGCCTGAGAGTTCCCAAAAAGCAGATGTTATAATAGGCCACACCATATCTTCCATCGGGAGCCTTGATTAAAAAATGACCGTATTCATATTTCTTAAGAACCTTCTGAACATCAGCAAGACCCTCATAGGAAATATTATTTGAATAAATCATCTTTTTTGCAGCATCTTCCACATCCAAATTATCCTGACCGTATTGGCTTCCTCCATTAGAAAAAACCCATCCGTTTTCTGCAACCACCGCATGAGTGAAATATTCACCGGTAGTGTCAATTTCTTCCCGCATAATCTCTGTGTCGTTCCAGCTATCCTCATGGACCTCTACACCAAAACCGTTAAGGGGAGCATCCTGTCTGAAAGCAAGGATAGTTTCATTCTCTTCCTGAATGACAAAGGAACAGCATTCAGAGTCCAATCGGGAAAAATCAGAATCAGTCTGATTTGCATCCCCTGCAGCCACGCTGGCCATGGAGATGAAAATCAGCAAAAACATTAAAATAACAAATTTACATTTCATGAAATATTTCCTCCCTTATCCAATAATATATTGAATAATTAATTAAATAATTTACTATTTTGACATTGTTTATTCAGATTATCCATTAATTCGCCCATGATTTTTCATGTGAAAATGAACAGATGCCCAAATAATTTAGTAAAAAATATATGATATTGTGGAAAAATCGCATTTTAAGAAAGATTTTTTGAATAATATATAACTTTTATATAAAATTAATAAACATCATTCAATAATATGATGAAAAAATGCGTAAGTAAGCACTTACTTGCGAAAAGTTTTATATATAAAACAAAAGAAAAGATTATTC
>NZ_JAZTXC010000151.1:0-16770 GCF_045636185.1 Methanobrevibacter sp.
AAATAGCAATAAAAAGATTAATAAAATATTAATTTTCTTAATCACATAAATCACATCATAATTTAATTAAAATACATTTGACTAAAAAATGTATCATAAGTTTAATTATGTAATTAATATATATATAAAAATTTCTAAAAAAAAATAGAATGATGATTTTAATAATCATCTTCTTCTTTATTTCTTACGTAACCTGCCATAAATATTGCAATCAATAGAATAATAGCTAGAATTACAACAATAGGCATACTTGATTCGCCGCTGACAGCCTTAGCAGGAGAACTTTTAGAAAGTTCATAAGCATTACTGTCACCAGATTGAGAAGCGTCTTGACTTGCATCATTTTGGCTAGCATCATTTGAACTGGAACTAGAACTTGCGGATTGTGAAGAAGCACCATCATTGCTTTGGGAAGTAGCAGGTTGGTTTCCAACCGGACTTGCACTACCGGAAGATCCACCGTCGTTTTCAGTAGTTCCGTTAACCAACATCTGGTCAGATGAAGGATTAGAATTACTTTGACCGTCACCGTCAGTAGGCGCATCCTCCGTTACATATAACGGATCAGTTAAAGTGGCTTTAGCTAAAATATCTGCATATTGAGCTTTTTGAGTTGGTGAAAGAGAACTTGCCTGAATAATTTTCATGTTAAAGTCCAAATTCTTACAAGTGTGGTGACAACATGCAACACCATACATATTAGCCATCTGAATAATGTTGTTAGATAACTGTTCAATCTGTTTAGCATCACCATCCCATACACCTTGATCGTTTAAATAAAACATCCAAGCAGCCATACTTTGCCATGCAGCAGCCTGTGCTGTTGACTGGACTGTGCCGGTTAAACCATTATAAGTTTGCGCAATTTGATTACCTAATTCTGAATTTAATTTTCCACCACTTAGGATTAAACCACCGTACAAGTTTTCCATGTTTTTAGCATAGGATAAAGAACCTGCCTGTGAATTAACTAATGGATTGTAGTAATTAGGATTTAAAATCATACTGCGAATCTCATAATCCAATTCTTCTTCATAGCTTCTTGAAACATAGTTGTTCTGATTCCTAATATCGACAAATGATGTATCCGGTTTAGCACCAAGTGTACGTGCAGCATTATATAATCCGCCAAACCAATCATAATAATCGTCTGAATCAATGAATCTCCATGTACTATCGAAGTTTTGAGTAATTAAATCAACTTGTGAGAGCAATGTTTTATAATTTTCTTTTTGAGGAGTTACAACAATATTACCTTTTGAATCCATATTCCAAGCAAAGGAAACTTTATCAAGATAAATACTTGATGCCTCCTCATTAACTGTTTCAATATTCCAGTCATTAGTACTTGGAATAAAGTTACTCATACCAGTACCTTCTAAAACAGCACCAGGAAGACCATATAATCTGTCAATTATTCCAGTCTGATTATAATGAAGTTTAACATAATTTTGGCTAAAGTCTTCTCCTTCGGCATTAAGCGCAAGATTTACTCCTGTAAGCAACCAGGTTAACCAGTCTTTATTGCTTGTTACAATACTTGCGAATACATCTATTCTAGGTCTGTTTACAACACTGCCATTATGCAATTGAACAGTCAAGTCATCTAGTGGAAGCAATTCAACACCAATAACTTTACCATTTTCTGCCCAAACAGGTCTGCATCCAAGGAAGTATAAGAATTCTGCAATACCAATACCTTCAGTTCTTGATATTTCAGTACCCCAAAGGATTAATGCTGTTAATTTTGGCCATTCACCATGTTCTTGCATATAGTCAGCTAAAAGCAAGTCAACAATTTTAATTGCAGATGCATAAGCTGATCTGGATGGCATTTTTGTTGAATCTGATGCAAAACCATCATAACCTGATGGAATAGAGTCACCGTAAGAAGGATCTGCAAACAAACCTGCAGCCAAATAATCGCCTTCAAGCGCTTTAATAATAGCTGCCCATTCATTATTGTTTTCAATATCAACAATAACGCTAGCTGCATATAATGTATCATTATATAAAGCAGAACCTGCTTTGATATTATATTCATTATTTAATGCTTCAACAGAAGTTCCGCATACTAAAGCAGTAACATATTCATTTAAGAATGAAAGTACGCTTGCTTCAACAGCAGCATATTTCTCAACATGACGAATATCATCATAGAAACTCATATTTGCCAAATAAGGATAGAAATGAGCCAATATATGATTATATATTCTAGTTTGAGAAGTTGTAACAGTAATCACTTCTTCAATGAGTTCATAACCGGTTAAAACCTTACCCAAATGATGGAGACCATAGGTATAGAAATCATCTTCCATGCCTTCCAAATAGGAATGCAATTCAGCAACATAATCATCAAATGTCTGATTTGATTCGTTGAATGTAGTAAAACCTAAAGATGGAGCCAAATCTATAATCAAGGCCTTATATTCTTCAGCGTTTGTACTTACATTAAGCTTAACCTGGTCTCTGTAATGAGCAATATATTCTGATAATAATGTATAATTACCATATAATGCAGATGAAACCATAGCTGGAGTCATGTGGGTAATCATTAATGGAGCAATTCTATCACGAGCAACCATTGCTTCACCAGGGTTGGAAACGATATATGGATAAATTGTAGGATTTAAAGTTAACTCAAAAGTCCAGTCTCCTTCCATTACACCGATATTTCTACCCGGCAACCATTCAAGAGTTCCGTGAGTACCCATGTTGATTATTGCATTAACACCAATAACTTGATCCAACCATTCATAGAATGCAACATATTGTTGATGAGGCGGTAATTTTAAATCGTGGTAATTTTGAACTTCCTCCCATCCTCTTGAAGGCTGGAAAGTAATGAAGACATTACCGAACCACATACCCGGAATAACGATATATGTATTATTATATACCATGATATCTCCAAGTCCGTCACCCCAACGGTTAATCATCCATTCATATAATGAAGGATTAATGTTTGCAGTTAAATCATAGAACTGGTTTAAATCAATTAGCTGTTTATGTGCCATTAAGAAATCAAAGTTTTCTTCCACATATTGGTTTAATAAACCTCGTGCCCAAGTACCTTTGTTACCAAATTGAACAATCATTTCAGTTAAATTGTATAAAGATGGAATATCTGAAATATCTCCAACATCAAAGCCAGCGTTATGCAATTGGAAAAGCAAATCATAAGTACTTTGGAATACATCCAAATATGATGCACCAATTTCCGCCTTACCCGGAGGGTAATTATATAATACGATTGAAACAATCTTATCAGCATTATCCATTTCTTTTAAATCCGCCCATTGGGTAGATAATTTAACCATTTTGTCTACACCGGATTGGATAACATGAGATTTACCCATACCGTCAACATAAGATAAAACAATAGGGCCGTAGACACCTTCAAAACTTGGATAAGTTACTGAAAAAGTCCATTCTATTTGAGGACCGAGTTCATTAAGATAACTTGTTTCGGAAATATCATAAACTCCTTTTAACACAGCAAGATTAATATCTTCCAAATCACCTAAAGCAGAACCATTTGCATAATTTAAAGACCAACTATAAAGTGATGTGATAGCTGAAATACCAACAGTTGAAACATCGGTAATTTTATTTAAGATTGAAGACATGGATGGAGTTGTACCTGTTTTAAATACATTAAAAGCAGCTCTTCCATCAGCTTCATAAGATCTGATTAAAGCATCAACAACACTACCACCAGCATAGTAAGTAGCAATAGCTATGAATGGTTTATCATAAGTAATTTTGCTAACATAATCTTTTTCAAATGTTTTGAAAAGAGTTGTAGGATCTAAAGTATTTTCCAGCCAATTAGGATAATCGACAATCATCCAATTAAGACTTCCATGACCGTCAGCATCATAACCAGGATTATTTGTTATCCACTGATTGATTAACTGACCTTCAGGCACAATAGTGTAAATTCCTAAATCAGGATGGTAAAAACCACATTCAGGACTCATTAAAGGAGCATTATTTACATCTAATGTAGGGTTGGCATATTTGGATGGATTGATTAAATAATAAACATATTTTAAATAGTTTTCCATGTTTTTATTTAAAACTAAAGAATTTTCAATATCCTCTGCCTGGAAATAAGAACCAATATAAGTATTTTCTATAGTGTGGAAAGTATTGTTAGCCGGACTGGCTCCAACAATATGTATTCCTGTAGCATTTAAAATACTATCTGAATAAATACCGAATGTATAAGCCACATTATAATTAATGTTAGCAGGAGAATTTTCCATAACCTCTTTTAGATATTCACCAGTGACAGTATGATATGAACCCTCATTAAACATATCCAATTGAATGAATTTTGCATATTCAAACAGCCATTCACGGGTGAGATCAAAATTTGTTGTACTTATATAAGCAACCCTTTTTGACATTTCCATTAATAAATCAACTTTTTCATTATGTGAATCATAATCTACAAGCAACAGTATATCAGGAATGAACATGTAATCAATAGCCTGAGTATTTTTTGCTGATAAATCCACATTCTCCCTATGGGATTCATATGTAGAATATTTAATCTCAACATTATAAACTGCTGAGTTTAAATTAGAAACAGCAACATTACCCTCACTATCTGTTAATCCTGAAAATACCAAATTGTTAGATGAATCATATACTGAAACACTTGCATTAGCCAGGTTTACACCATCTTCGCTCCATGTATTATTCGCAGCGACAAAGGAGTCGCTCACATGAACATTAATAGTGTTTGAAGCCTGTAAAATTCCATGGGAATCTTGACTGGATGCAAGCAAAGTTGAATTATCTTCTGCATAAATCATACTTAACGAAAATAGAAGTATCATCGAAATTATTAGAATAAACAACAACTTTGTACCTAACTTTTTGATATTTTCACCCCCTTTCATGCTAATTAATAAATCATAGTATCATTAAAAAATATCCACTATAATTGTAATGTATTGATTACATCCTATATATAATTTAGTAAAGATAAATTCAAATTGATTTTTTTATCCAATCAACTTGTAAAAAATGAATTTTACAATAAATAATAAAATTTTATCTTAATAGTGCAAGAATACCACGACTTCTTTTAAGTCATGGCTAAATTGCATATGGGATTGAGATTACTTTCCAAATGCTCTCTCTTAAATTTATATATCATTGTAATTAAATTACTATATAACAATCACATAATGATTGTTGAACCGAGGGTTCTGCGGAGATTGCCTAGAAAAGACTCAATTAACCCATTGAGCAAAAATAAAATCTAGGAATCCTTACCTTCTACAAGGAGAGGTTGTTCAAGAAGAAACTAAATCATATGACGAAATGCCATATAAAAAAAATATGAAAAAGGATGCTAAATTTATGCGAAAAAAATATTTTCTTTTAATCTGCTTGACAGTATTTATTATATCAATGGCAACAGTTTCCGCCAGCGATATAGGGCAAACAAAAGAGGATACAGGTATAATAGCTGTATCAAATAATGATGTAATTGGGGATAGTGTCGACTCAGGCACTTTTAATGACTTACAAAATAAAATAAACAATGCCAGTGAAGGATCAACAATTGAATTATTAAATAATTATACTTATGACGATACCTTCCAGGCCGATGGAATAATGATTAATAAAAGTTTAACTATTGAAGGAAATGGTTTTACTATAGATGGGGCAAATAAAGCTAGAATATTTTTCATTAATGCTACAAATGACATTACATTGAACAATATAGTATTTGCAAATGGATTATCCGAACTTGGAGGAGCCATATTATTCAACCAAAGTGTTAATGAAGTTAATATTTCAAATTCAGTATTTACAAATAATTCAGGCCCTACTGAGGATAGTACCGGTGGAGCAATTAATTTCAACCGAAATGCATCAAATATTCTATTTGAAAAAACCACATTTGAAAATAATTATGCAGGATACGGAGGAAGTGTTACATTTGATAGTAATGCAAGATTCATTCAATTTGACGGATGTACTTTCAGAACAAATAAAGAACGTGAAAATAACATAATTGGTGGAGGAGCACTCTATTTCATCAAAGATGCAACATTTGTTTTTATAGAGAACTGTGAATTTGATAATCTTACTGCGAATACAGGCGGAGCAATACATTTTGAAGGAAGATTTGCAATATCCCTGATTAACAATACAAAATTCACAAACAACAAAGCTCAGACCAAAAATACTGAATTCGGTGGAGGAGCAATAAGCATTGAAGGAGATGCAGATTTAAGTCTCATACAAAATAGTGAATTTATAAACAATAGTGCTACAACCCATGGTGGAGCAATTAAACTTATGGGAAATACCGACACAATACTTATTGATAATACAGTATTTGATGGAAATTACGCACCATACGCAGGTGCATTATGCCTCAAAGGTACAAATAATCTTATTGTAACTAAAACAGAATTCACAAACAATAAAGGAACCGATGCAGACATCGTTGGCGGAGGAGCAATCTACATAATAGGAAACTTGACAAACTCCAATTTTGAAGAGACATTATTTGAAAATAACAGTGCACGTACCGGCGGAGCAATATTTGTAGAAGAAAATATGGATAAAAACACATTTAAAGATACTTATTTCACAAACAACACTGCATTTACCAAAAACCAAAAATACGGCGGAGGAGCAATCGCAGTACAAGAAAACGCAACAAACAACAACTTTGAATTATCAACCTTTGAAGAAAACACCGCTACAACCCACGGAGGAGCAATCAAATTCATGGACAATGACGAAGACAACACATTCGACTCATGTATCTTCCTGAACAACTATGCACCATACGGAGGAGCAATCGCAGTAAGTAACAACAGCGTATTACTTAACTTAACAAACTGTCTCTTCACAAACACCAAAGAACCAGAAAATGAAATCATTGGAGGAGGAGCAATATACTTCATAAGCGATGCAAACCAACTATACATAGACGACTGTGAATTCAGCAGACTCACCGCACGCGCAGGAGGAGCAATATTCGTAGAAGGGGACTTAAAAAACGCAGAAATGAAAAGTACCAGATTCATCAATAACAAAGCAACCACCGCCAACATCAAATATGGTGGAGGAGCAATCGCAGTACAAGGAAACGCAACAAACAACAAATTTAATGATTTAATGTTCATATTAAATACTGGAACAACTCACGGAGGAACTATCAATTTCATGGGAAATGCCATTAATAATACAATTGCTGACTGTAAATTTTTAAACAATAACGGAAAATATGGTAGTGATATAGCAGTAAACAAAAATACAGAAAACCTGAATATCAGCAAATGTAATTTCGAAACAAATATTGAAGCTGCTCAGGAAGTTATTGGTGGAGGAGCATTGTACTTCATTAACAATGTAACTAACATAAACATTGACGAATGTAACTTCACTGGATATACTGCACGTGCCGGAGGAGCAATCTCTTTCGAGAAAATTGTTGAAGAATCCGTAATAGAAAATTGTCTATTCAAAAACAATGAAATTACCACAATAAACTGGGATTACGGTGGAGGAGCAATATTTATTGAAGATACTGCTTCAGAACTTATCATTAGAAACTGTGAATTTATAAACAATACTGCAAGTACAAAAGGCGGTGCCATATTTATCAACAATGGAGAAAGCGTTTTAATAGATAGTGTCCTATTTAGTGAAAACACTGCAGAAGACGACAGAGCACTTTATCTTAAAGATGGTTATGATGTGACAATACAAAATTCAGAATTCATCAACAATACAGGATTAGGGCCTGACATACACTATGCCGGAAATATTATATCCAGCATAATCAATTCAACATTTGATGGAATAAGCCACATTGTTGCACACGAAAATGCAATATTGACACTATCCAATAACAAAGAATTGGATTCATATCTCACCAGAGATTACTTCATTTATAATGAAGGTGCATTATACCTTGAAAATAATACCTTATCAAATGTAATCCACAATAATGGGATAATTCTCACACCAACTACAATGACCACATTATATAATGAAACATATAATACAACAGATTCATTTGTCTATTTGAATGCCTACTGTGAGGATGATAATGGAAACACAATTGTAAGTGACTACGGAATATTCAATATAAATGATAAGGAAATTAATGTATTCTATAATGATGATATCATCCTTTATGGAAATACTGTTTTACCAGAACATGGCAGCTATTTAATTAAAGCATTAACACATGGAATATTATACGGCTGTACCCAAAAATACGCCATAATAAACTACAATCCTAAAAAAGAAGCAATCATTAATGCTAGTGACATTGAACTGGACATTGGTCAATATGGTGAAATTGAAGTAGGATTACCTGAAGATGCAACCGGAACAGTAACCGCAGTTGTTGATGATGAACAATACATGGCACCTGTCAAAGACGGGAAAGCAACAATCATAATTCGACCTTTAGAATCCGGAGAATATGAATCATTTATCTACTATTCCGGAGACAATAATTATGAAAGCAATCATACAACCTCTTTAGTAACCGTTCTTGATATAATATCTGTTGTTGCACCGGATGTAACCAAATATTATCACGGCTCTGAAAAATTTGTTGTGAATGTAACCAAATCCGGTAAAGCGGTTGTTAATGCAAGTGTTGAAATCACAATCAATAATGCATCATACACCAGACAAACTGATGAAAACGGTATTGCATCCATTGCTTTAAATCTAGAAAGCGGCAATTATACTGCAACAGTGAAAGTAGATAATGTTACCGTTAATTCAACCGTTACAATATTGCCTACAGTTAACGGAACAGATGTGACTAAAGTTTTCAGAAATGGAACACAATACTACGCTACATTTCTTGACAGTGAAGGTAACTACCTTAAAGAAGGAACAAATGTTACATTCAACATCAATGGAGTATTCTATAACCGTACAGTTTCTGGAGATAAAGGTTTAGCAAAATTAAACATCAATCTTGAACCTGGAGAATACATAATCACAGCCATAAACCCAACCACTCCAGAAGAAACTGCAAATATAATTACGGTAATTCCAAGAATCGTTGAAAACAATGATATAACAAAATACTATAGAAATGGAACGCAATACACTGCAACTATCCTTGGCGATGATGGAAAACCAGTTGGTGCAGGAGAAACTGTTAGATTCAACATCAATGGAGTATTCTACGAAAGACAAACCAACGAATCAGGTCAGGTTAAATTAAACATTAACTTGCTGCTTGGAGATTACATTATAACTGCAGAATACAAAGGATGTATGGTGTCCAACAATATTAAAGTCTTACCTGTTCTAACTGCTGAAGACATGACCAAAAAATATGGAACTCAAGATCCATTTGAAGCTAAATTGGTTGATGGTCAGGGTAATGCATATGCAAACCAAAAAGTGGAATTTAATATAAATGGTGTATTCTATTACCGTAACACAGACAACAATGGTGTTGCAAAATTAAACATTAATTTAATGGCCGGCGAATACATTATTACTTCAACATACAATTCATGTAGCATAAGCAATAAAATAACAATCACTGCTTAAAAGAGATTATTTAATCTCTTTTTTCTTATTTTTTTAAAACGATAACATCATCAATCATTTCAATTAATGCCTTATTTATGGGGTTTATTAAAGAAAACTCATGTTCCTTAGGCAATTCGGGACTTAAAGGAAATACCTGAAGGGAAGACATGCACAAATCCGTAGACCTTATCGCAAAATATGAGTAGTACTGGCCATTATCATACTTGACAATCAAGCCCAAATCATCCGTTGGCCTATGTCCGGGAATTCCCTCTTCCTCATATATCTTAAATAGCTTCGTTGAATCTGCAGTGATTAGTACATAGTGCCTTTGAAAATAGAGCTCATCTTCATCAAGTTCATAGTCATCATATTCAATTATCTCATCTATTGAATCCTGCGAAACCGGCATTTCACTATTGCAGTAAGCAAGTGAAATATAAATACCCTCATCATCCAATGCCTTTGATACAATATCGAAATAAAAATTATCCAATTTTAATTTTGGGTGGTTTTCGCCAAACAAAGTATCAATTGGAAGAGTGTAAGAGCCGTTCTGAATTACAGTACAGTAAAAATGTTCTTCAGCCAAATATCCTGCTGTTACTGCTTTTTCTATTGTTTTCTTAACATCAATATCTATTTTTTCAAGATTTTGGGCCATTTCAATAGCCTGTTCATCACTTATCAAATCCAACACCTTTAATTATATTCTAAATTTCAATGCATTTATATATACACACAACTTACCTACATATACATTTAAATACTACTTATTATAATTATAATTTAGAGGTGAAAATATGCGCAAATCTGTGATTGGTATAATACTATTATCAATTGTAATTGTCGGTATTGCTTTGCCTATGGGTTTTTCAGCTCAACAAGGAGGTAAAGTGATTACATATGGTGAAACGACTTATAACAATGCAAATTATAAGTCCAATGTGGATAACTTCTTCAGTCAACAAGCACATGTTGACCCTAGTAACATACAGTCAAAAATTATTACTGCATCAGATGTGAATAAAATTTCAGGTACAATATCTCAAAGAACATACGGTTCAGACCAAATATTTTCATCTGCATTAGTTGATTTGGATGAAAACGGAGCTATTAAAGTAACTGTTGACAAAGCACAAGTCACTGTAGTAACTGCAGACATGTACATTTCAGCATTAAAATCCGCTGGAATAACTCACGGACACGTATACGTAACTAGTCCAGTACCTGCAACCGGTGAATCCGCACTTGCAGGAATCATGCATGCATACGAAGAAGCTACAAATGTTCAAATTCCGGAAGCTGTACAGGAAGCAGCTAACCAAGAAATATATACTGAAACCCAAATCGTCGAAAATGACAATGTTTCTGCGGATCAATTAACTAAAATGGTTGATGACGTGAAAGAAACTGTTCAAAACAATAATATTACAGACCACACTACAATCGTAAATATTATTCAAAACTATACAATCAACAATAATATTAACATGACAAACAGCAGCATTGAAAATCTTGCCACAAGTATTGGACAAGTCCAAACTGTGCAAGGAGATGTTCAAAGCTACTCAAATCAAGTAAACCAAGTTATAGGTAACACCTCAGGTGGATTTTCACTTGACGGATTATTAAGTAGATTCGGATTATAATCCAATCTCACTTTCTTTTTTTTAGACAGAAACTTTTTAAAATCATATTATTTTTTAATCCTGAAGAAATTCTAAACCATTTCTCACAGCAACTAATCGCCAATTATATATCATAAGATATGCATAAATTATAAATTAAGTGATAATTTATGTCAAACAATGAGAAAAGCCAATGGGACAGTAATTTAACATTTATTTTAGCGATGATTGGTTCCGCCGTCGGTTTGGGCAATATATGGAGATTCCCAAATGTATTATACTCTCACGGTGGCGGATCGTTTATGATACCTTACATCGTATCATTATTCCTTTTAGGAATATCCTTTGTTTTGGTTGAATATGCAGTAGGGTTCAAATTCAAGACATCCCTATCAAAGATTTTATACAACATAAACAACAAGCTAGAGCCGGTTGCTTGGATAGTTTTAACGATAGTATTTCTAATAACAACATATTATGTGTGTGTAGTAGGATGGGATTTAATATACCTCGTTTTAAGCTTTACAAAGGCATGGGGTTCAAATCCTGATTTGTACTTTTCACAAAATGTCTTGCATTCATCAGATTCAATATATGGAATATTTACAATAGTGCCAAATGTCTTAGTATCCATTGTGATAATTTGGCTTGTAGTATGGGCCATTATCAGGGCAGACCTGAATGATGGAATCGGAAGAGTAAGCAGGACATTGCTTCCTATACTTTGTGTAATCGTAGTAATATTTGTCGGATACTCCCTGACACTTCCAGGAGCATCCGTAGGATATTCACAGATATTCAGTCCAAACTGGTCTGCACTGACCGATTTGGATGTATGGCTGGCGGCATTCGGTCAGATAGTATTTTCCCTAAGTCTGGGAATGGCAATCGCTCTTACATATGCAAGCTATCTGCCGGAAGGTTCCAAACTGGTTGACAATGCATTGGTAGTTGCATTTTCAAATTCAGGATTTGAAGTTTTCAATTCAATAGGAATCTTTTCAATCCTGGGATTCATGGCAGCGACAAGCGGAATTGCATTTAACGATCTGGTAACGGAAGGAACCGGCCTTGCATTTGTAGTTTTCCCCCAGGCACTTAACCTGATGCAGACAGGATTTATTATAGGACCATTATTTTTCCTGTGCATATTATTTGCAGGAATCACATCAGCAATTGCGCTTCTGGAAGGAGTATGTTACTCAATTTCTGAAAAATTTGATTTTTCCCGTAAAAAAACTGCAACAATAGTCTGTACTGTAGGAGTCATAATATCCTCAATTTTTGCAACCGCCTCCGGAAGCTTCATCTTAGGAGTGTTTGACGCATTTTTAAACAATTTCGCATTGCTGTTTGCAGTTCTTCTTGAATGCATAATATTCGGTTGGGTTTATGACTTTGACGAATTAATGACAACATTAAACAATAACTCCAGAATAAAAGTAAACAAAATATGGAAAATAGTCATTAAATACATATTGCCTATCTGTATTTTCGGCTTATGGGTTCAGGGAATACTTACAACCTTTGAAGAGGAAGATCCGGCAAGCATCACAATAAGAGTGATATTGCTTGCGGTAATTTTAATACTTCCATACATACTTTCAAGGTTGCCTGCAAAAAATGAAGATTTCTACGAAAAAATTCAATAGCAAATACTTAAAGATAGATATTATTAAAACATATGTTTATATAATAATATCTATTTTAATTAACCATTGCAATATTTTAATTCAATATAAGGAATAATTAAATTATTTTTAATCAGCAAATATATGTGTATTCATTATGAAATGGAAAATTGGAAATGTCAAAATAGATAATCAGGTGGTTCTGGCACCTATGGCAGGAATATGCGATTCTGCCTATAGAAGAATAGTTAAATCAATGGGATGCGGATTGATAGAAACTGAAATGGTTTCAACAAGAGCCGTGATGCATTTAAATAGAAAAACCCGAGATATGCTAACTATGACAGATTATGAAAGGCCAATAGCACAGCAGATATTCGGGTCAGACACTGAATCATTTAAAACCGCTTCAACATACATCTGTGAAAATATGAAGCCAGACATTTTGGATATTAATATGGGCTGTCCAGTAACGAAAGTGGCAGTCAAATCAGGAGCGGGAAGTGCACTTCTTAAAGACCCTCAAAAAGCATCAGATATCATCAAAACGGTAGTTGATACAGTCGATATTCCCGTGACAGTTAAAATAAGAAGCGGATGGGATGAAAACAATGCACTGGAAATGGCAGAAATTGCAGAGGAATCAGGAGCCTCAGCCATAACCGTCCATCCACGTACGAGACACCAAAGATATGACATACCTGCAGACTGGTCAATAATAAAAGATGTAAAAGACAATTTGTCAATACCAGTAATAGGAAATGGAGACATAAGAACATGCTTCGATGCAAAGGCAATGATAGATTATACGAATTGTGATGCAATAATGATTGGAAGAGGAGTTTTGGGAAACCCATGGATTATAAAACAGTGCATAGATTATCTGGATTGTGGAATAAAACCTGAAAGAATAGCATCACAGGAAAAACTGGATATGTTTAAAAGGCATGCATCATTAATTATGGACAATTACTCCGATAAGGTACTGATGCACAAACTAAGAACAAATGCAGCATACTATATGAAAAATCTTCATGGAAGCGTAGAGATTAAAAAAAAGATTTTTCAGACAAGCACAAAAGAAGAACTGTTTGATTTGCTTGAAAATTACGTGAAAGATTTAAAATATTAAAAAATAAAAAAAGAGAGGAGTTTTAAAAACTCCTTAAAAGTGTTTAATTTTTTCTTTTTATGCCTACACCTAAAAGTGCGAGAACCATAAGCAATGCAATCAATGGATTACCAGTAGCCTTATTCTCCATAGGAACTTTTCCTTTAGCAGGAGCGTTTTCTGGAGTGTCCGGAGTTACCGGAACATCAGGATTTACTGGAGTGTCAGGTATTACAGTAATGAATCCTGTTCCATTGCTAGGCAAGTATGTGTCATCACCATCAAAGGTTACGGATACCGGATATACACCATCATAATTGTCAGGTATTGTCCAGTCAACAGTGCCCTTACCGTTAATGATTTCAACGACTTTTGTTGTTCCATCAGGCAAAGTCACAGTAACATTTCCATTGAATACTGATCCGTCTTCAGGAATCACATCAATAGGAACTGATACATTGTCACCAGGTTTAGCAGTAATATTTCCAACGATAATATTAACCGGAACTTTTGGAGTAACAGTAATTATTCCTGGGTTATTTGAAGGTAAGTAAGTGTCATTACCACCATAACTAACAGTATAATTATAATCACCAGCATAATCACTAGGAACAGTCCAAGTAGTTTCACCAGTACCGTTGGTAATTTCAACAGTCTTATTTGTACCGTCAGGCAACTCAACAGTTACATTGCCATTAATTGGAACACTATCTTCAGCAGTCACGTTGATAGGAATAGTAATGTCTTTTCCAGGTTTTGTTGTAATGTTTTCAACAGAAACTTCAGTCGGGACTTTTTCAACGGTAACTTCAACAGAATCATTGTTGTTAGTGTAGTCTGTTTCAAATTCAGCAATACTAACAGATGAATTGACCTGTTTTGTACCGACGAAGTTGGCATAAGCAAGAATAGTTAATTTAGTTTCCTCACCATTTGCCAAATCTCCAATATACCAAACACCAGTAGAAGGATCGTAGCTTTGAGTTGCACTAGATGCCATCAATAAGCCTTTGGTATTTTGGTAATCCACATCACTGCAATTATCTGAAATGTAAACAAATCCTTCAGGAATTAGGTTTACTGCAGTAACATTGGTTGCATCACCAGGACCGTTATTGCGAACAGTTATGGTAAATTCAACAATTTCACCGTAGTAAACAACTGATTTATCCACAGTAATGTTTAGTTGAACATCAACAAGAATTACTGAAATGATTCCAGTACCATTGGATGGTAAATACTTGTTATCTCCACCAAATGAAGCAGAATCATTATATTGAGATACATTTTCCTTAGGAATAGTCCAGTTAGCATTACCTGTACCGTTAATTATTTCTACAGTTTGAGTAGTACCATCCGGTAAAGTCACAGTAACATTACCATTGAACGGAATGCCATCATCGGCAGTCACATTAACAGGAATAGTCACATTATCACCAGGATGAGCAGTAACATTACCCACAGTAGTATGAGTAGGAATCTTTTCAACAGTAACAACACCTGTACCATTAGAAGGTAAATACTTGATATCTCCTTCAAATGAAGCATTTACAGGATAATCACCTTCCTCGAAATCATCAGGAACAGTCCAGTTAACATTACCTGTACCATTAACAATCACAACAGTTTGATTAGAACCATCAGGCAAAATTACAGTTATATTACCATTAAATGGCACATCATCATCCGCTGTAACATTAACAGGTATAACAACATCATCACCAGGATGAGCAGTAACATTATCTACACCGATATGAGTAGGAATCTTCTCAACACTCACAGTACCTGTACCGTTGGAAGGCAAGTAATTGTCATCACCATCGAAAGTAGCATTTACAGGATAATCACCTTCCTCGAAATCATCAGGAACAGTCCAAGGAACAGACCCAGTACCGTTAACGATTTCAACAGGAACGGTCTTATTATCAGGTAAGGTTACACTAATATTACCATTAAACGGAACACCATCATCAGCAGTCACATTAACAGGAATAGTTACATTATCACCAGGACGAGCAGTAACATTACCCACCGTTATTTCAGTCGGGATTTTAGGAATAACAGTAACAGTACCAGTACCATTGGACGGTAAATACCTACCCTCACCTTCAAAACTGGCATTAGTAGGATAAACACCTTCCTCAAAATCATCAGGAACAGTCCAAGGAACAACACCACTACCATTAACTATCTCAACAGAAACAATCCTATTATCAGGCAAAGTAAAGCTAATATTACCATTAAACGCAACACCATCATCAGCAGTCACATTAACAGAAATATTCACATCATCACCAGGATAAGCAGTAACATTCTCAATACTAATATGAGTAGGAATCTTCTCAACAGTAACAGTACCTGTACCATTGGATGGTAAATACATACCTTCACCCTCAAAACTGGCATTTGTAGGATAAACACCTTCCTCGAAATCATCAGGAACACTCCAAGGAACAACACCACTACCATTAACTATCTCAACAGAAACCGTCGTATTATCCGGCAAAGTCACACTAATATTACCATTAAACGCAACACCATCATCAGCAGTCACATTAACAGAAATATTCACATCATCACCAGGATGAGCAGCAACATTATCTACACTGATATGAGTAGGAATCTTCTCAACAGTAACAACACCAGTACCATTGGAAGGCAAGTAATTGTCGTCACCATCGAAAGTAGCATTTACAGGATAATCCCCTTCCTCGAAATCATCAGGAACACTCCAAGGAACAATACCACTACCATTAACTATCTCAACAGAAACCGTCGTATTATCCGGCAAAGTCACACTAATATTACCATTAAACGCAACACCATCATCAGCAGTCACATT
>NZ_JAZTXC010000152.1:0-1945 GCF_045636185.1 Methanobrevibacter sp.
TCTAAGGAAATTTCCTTTTCTCTCTAAATCCTTATAAAATTTATCATCCAATTGTGATAGTGTAGATAATCCTGCCTGGACAGAAATTGGATTACCACTAAATGTTCCTGCCTGATAAACTGGTCCTTGAGGGGCTATTAATTCCATTATTTCTCTTTTTCCACAGAAAGCACCCATTGGAAGTCCTCCACCAACAATTTTACCTAATGTGGTTAAATCGGGAGTGACTCCATAATATTGTTGAGCACCACCTCTGGAAGCTCTAAAACCAGTAATAACCTCATCGAATATTAATACAATATTATTTTCTTCAGTTATTTTTCGTATAAACTCTAAAAATCCAGGTTTTGGTTCAATACATCCAACATTACCCATTACAACTTCCATTATTAAACAGGCGATATTTTCTCCTTCTTTTTCAATCAATTCACTTAATGCTTCTTCATCATTGAATGGAACGGATAATGTATTTTTAGTAGTGTCTGTTGGAATGCCTGCAGAATCGGGCAAGCATGCTGCACCTGAACCACCTTTAACCAAAACATAATCATGAGCTCCATGATAAGCTCCTTCAAATTTAATGATTTTGTCACGGCCAGTAAAACCACGTGCCAATCTGATAGCACTCATTGTAGCTTCAGTTCCGCTGTTACAGAATCTAACCATTTCAGCAGAAGGTATTCTATCAACGACTTCACGAGCAAGTTTAATTTCATTTTCAGTTGGAGCACCATATGCCGTACCTATGCTTAATTGATTGGATACTTCACGTACAACTTTAGGATCAGCATGTCCCAGTATCAATGGTCCATAAGCAAGACAATGGTCAATATAAGTATTTCCTTCACTATCGGTTATTTTACATCCTCCAGCGCTTTCCACAAAAAATGGATAAGGCTTAAATGCACGCACTGGTGAATTGACTCCTCCAGGGAAGTATTTTTTTGATTCATCAAATAATTCTTCAGTCATTTTATCACTTATAAATGTTGGATTAATGAGTTTACACAAGCAACAGCAATAGGTGTACCACCTTTCGGACCTTCAGTAATAACATTAGGAATATTTGAATTTCTCAAAGCCTCTTTTGAATCGGCAGCTCCGACAAAACCTACAGGAACTCCAACGATAGCTTTAAGATTCATTTCACCTTTTTGATATAAATCCATAGCTTCAAAAACTGCTGTAGGGGCATTTCCAGAAACAACAATGCCTTCAAAATCGTTTTGACTTGCATATCTGATAGCAGCAGCAGCCCTTGTAATCTGGTGCTCTTTAGCTATTTTTTTAACCTCTTCATTTTTAATGTAACATTCAACTTCACCATCATAACGGGTTATTCCATATTTTACCATATTGATGTCTGTTAAGATTGTTTCATTATTTTTCAATGATTTCATTGCAGAATCTACAAAGTCATCACTGATATGAACAAGTTTAGCGTATTCTGGATCTGCTGTTGAATGAACAATACGCTCAACTATGTCTTTTTCAGCAGGTTTCAAATCTTTAATGTCATCACCGATAAGGCCACGTATGATTTCTCTACTTTTGGTAGCGATATCATAACCTTGTTTGGTTGATGCACCCATAAACATTTGGTCTGTCATACTATAATTATATGTAAAAAAATAGTTAAAATATTTTTTTATACCAAATTTTGATTTTGAATTAACTTTTTAAAATATCTCTTAAGCCAAGTAAAATTCCTTTAACTTGAAATTTTCCATTTTAATTACTTTATTTTAAATATTATATGTATTGGTGAAATTTTAAAATTATCTTTTTTTAGATTATATCATTTGGGAAAAATCATGCATAATGAATGTTATCCTATCCTCTCATTTCAGTATTTTTTTCTTTTACAATAGAATAAAAATCAATATATTGTAGATAATATAATTCAATCATAATTATAATATTATGTCTAAAAAATAATGTATTA
>NZ_JAZTXC010000153.1:0-6511 GCF_045636185.1 Methanobrevibacter sp.
AATGGAAATATTAAAATACTCAGAAATTGACTTGGCTGAAACAGTTAAAAGATCAGAACAGGATGTTAATAATGTCCTGGATACGGTATCTGAGATTTTAAACAATGTTAAAGATAATGGTGATGAGGCAGTAAAATCCTATACGGAGAAATTTGACGGTGTTTTAGTTGATGATTTGAAGGTAACTGAAAGTGAAATAAAAGAGGCTTATGACACCTTAGATGACTCATTATTAGCTGCTTTAAAGAAAGCTGCGGCAAACATTGAAAAATTCCACAAAAAGCAAATACCTGAAGAATGGGAAATGGAAGTTAACCCAGGAATTATCGCAGGTCAAATCGTAAGGCCAATAAACTCTGCAGGATGTTATATTCCTGGTGGAAGAGCAGCTTACCCATCCTCAATATTAATGACCGTTATTCCCGCCAAAATTGCGGGAGTTGAAAAGGTAGTCTGTGTTACTCCTCCTCAAAAAGACGGTAAAATCCTTGATGCTATTCTTGTAGCTGCAGACATTGCGGGAGCAGATGAAATCTATAAGGTAGGTGGAGCACAGGCAATCGGAGCTCTAGCTTATGGAACTGAATCCGTTCCTAAAGTTGAAAAAATAGTTGGACCTGGAAACATCTTTGTAACTGCGGCCAAAAAATTAGTCTACGGTCAGGTAGACATCGAATTTCCGGCAGGCCCATCAGAAGTATTGATTCTTGCTGATGATAGTGCAGAACCGGAATTTTTAGCAACTGACATTCTGGCACAAGCAGAACATGACCCTAATGCATCATGTTTTTTAGTGACTGATTCAAAAGATTTGGCTGAAAAAACCAATGCATTTGTTTTAAAACTAACTGAGATCGCCCCTAGACGTGAAATTATAGAAGAGTCATTGTCCAAAAGTGGAAAAATTATTATCACTGACACATTTGAAGAAGCAATTTACGTTACAAACGAATATGCTCCAGAACATTTAATCATATCCACAAAAGATGATGATAAAACACTATCACAAATCAATAATGCAGGATCAATATTTTTAGGTCAATATTCTCCGGTAGCAGCAGGAGATTACGGATCCGGAACAAATCATGTATTGCCTACTGGCGGCGGGGCCAAAATGTATTCTGGCCTTTCAACAGAGGCATTTATCAAAAAGCCTACTGTTCAAAGAATTACAAAAGAAGGTTTGGGTGAACTTGCAAAAACTTCAGTCCCAATAGCTGAATATGAAGGATTTTTTGCTCATTCAGACTCATTTAAAAGAAGATTAGAAAGATAATTTCTATCTTCTCTTTTTTTACAAAATTATTAATTTGGAATTAATTAAGCCTGATTTCTTTTTAGTCAATCGTGAAAAAAATAGAAAAAAGTGATATATAAATCACTTAAACATTTATAGATGCCGGCAGATTATGAGTGTTACCGTATTCAATTAAAATACTAACACAAATATCTAACATTCTTGCCGGAGAAATATCTGATACTCCTCCAGTGTAAATTCCAACATAATTTGGAATAGCATTATTGCTTTCAATCCATGATGAGAATCTTTTAGACATATCTACATAATTTGCACGCTGAATAGTTTGTGAAGCATCACGTCCACTAGGGTGTGGTGCATATGAAGGGTCTCCAACAGAAATTTTTGCATCAGGATGACCGTCGCTAATTTCAGAAATGGATTTAGTTAAAATATACAAACATTGAGCCTTTGACAAGGAAACTGATTTGAAATTAATTGGGAAATTACCATTTGCATCCTTAATAGCTTGAGCCAAAGCCGGAGCTTCACTTACTGGAAAACTATTTAATGAAACAGAAGCAGAACTTGGAGCATTAGAATTTTGAGCAGGAGCAGACTGTACTTGGCCGGCACCTTTAGCATTAGGTGAAGCATTGTTAAATAAACCTGTTCCAAAACCTACAAAGACAATAGCTAAAATAACAATAGCTGCAATTAAAACTCCAATAATAATTTTTTTATTTCTATCATCCCCACTTGAAGACTGAACTGGTTTTGGTGGTTTGTCCCCAGCTGTTTTAGACTTTATTTGAGTTCCACAATGTTTACAAAATTTTGAACCATCTTTTATTTCTTCCCCACATTTAGGACAAAACATAAAATTATACCTCTTTTGTAATATCTACTTAAAATATAATGCCAATAATGGCTATGAGAATTAATATATGAGAATTAAACTTCATAAAAAAATCTCAGAAAATATATATAATTTAAACACAATATAATTTCTATGTTTAATTATATATAAAATTTTATTAAATCTATTACTTACTATTTAAATCAAGAAGATTAAATAAATATTTTCTTTAATTGTACCATACAAACATTTTCAATATCAGATTACATTGCCAAAAAATTTCTTTTAACAAAATTACAAATCAATGAAAAATTTTACAAATGATTACAACATAGCCAAAATTAACATAGTTTTATTAAAGATAAATTATAAATTTAAATACATAATGAAAATTTATTTTTATACCTGAGGTGAATTAATTGCAAGGTTTATTAAATGATTGGAGAAGAACTAATTACGCTAAAGATACAACTCCAGAAATCGCTGGAGAAGATGTTACAATCATGGGATGGGTTCATGAAATCCGTGATTTAGGCGGAATCATATTTGTAATCATTCGTGATGTAACCGGTAGAATTCAAATTACAGCACCTTCCAAAAAAGTAGATGCTGAAATATTAGAAGAGTTAAGAGCTTTTAGAAAAGAATCTGTTGTAGCAGTTAAAGGTACTGTTCAGGAAGCTGGAAAAGCACCGAACGGTGTTGAAATTATTCCTAAAGAAATAAAAATGTTAAACTTATCCAACCAACCTTTACCAATGGATCCAACAGAAAAAGTAAAAGCTGAAATTGATACAAGACTTGATTCAAGATTTTTAGACTTAAGAAAAGAAAATGTATCAGCAATCTTTAAAATCAAAGGACAAATGTTCCACACAATAAGGGATTTCTTTTATGAAAATGGATTTTATGAAATTAATACTCCTAAACTTGTAGCTTCAGCTACCGAAGGTGGAACCGAATTATTCCCTATTACTTACTTTGAAAAAGAAGCATTCCTCGGTCAATCCCCTCAATTGTACAAACAAATGATGATGGGTAGTGGAATGGATAAAGTATTTGAAATAGGTCAGATTTTCAGAGCAGAAGAGCATGACACTTTAAGACACTTGAACGAAGCTGTTTCCATAGATGCAGAAGCTTCATTTATGGATGATGAAGACATGATGAAAGTCTTAAATGATATGCTTGTCAATGTTATTGCAGACATAAATGAAAACTGTGCAAACGAATTAGAAATCTTAGGCCATGAATTGCCTGAAGCTGAAGGTGATTTCCCGCATGTTACCTATGATGAAGCAGTAGACATCATCAATTCAAAAGGTGTCGAAATGGACTGGGGAGAAGATTTATCACGTGCAGCTGAAAAAGCATTAGGCGACACCATGGGAGGATTCTACTTCTTAACCAAATGGCCTTCTGCAATCAAGCCGTTCTATGTAATGCCATTTGAAGATGATGAAAAATATGCACATGCATTCGACTTAATGTATAATAACTTAGAATTGTCTTCCGGTGCTACTCGTGTTCACCAATACGATTTACTCGTAAAACAAATTGAAGAAAGAGATTTAAACCCAGACGGATTTGGAAGTTACTTAAAAGCATTCGAATATGGAATGCCTCCACATGCCGGTTGGGGAGTAGGTGCTGACAGGTTAACTATGGTACTTACAGGATCTGAAAACATCCGTGAATGTGTACTGTTCCCAAGAGACAGACACAGATTAACTCCATAGATAAAATGGAATATGATATAGCTATTATAGGTGGTGGTCCTGCTGGAATAATGGCAGCTATTGCATCCAGCAAGACCTCAAATGTAATATTACTTGAAAAAAATCCCTCATTAGGCAAAAAATTACTTTTAACCGGTGGGGGAAGATGTAATATTACAAACAATAAACCTCCTAAAAAGCTATTAACTTTTTTTGATGAGAAAAATTTCTTAAAACACTCCTTTTTTACTTTTACAAATGAAGATTTATTTTCACTTTTTGATTTTGACTTTATAGAAGAAGACAACAACAGAATTTTTCCTGAAAGCGAAAAGTCGACGGATGTTTTAAACGGACTAATTAAACATTTGAAGGATGTTGAAATTCGATGCAATTATGAAGTTAAAAAAATTACTGATAATTTCATTATAAACGATGAAATAAAAGCTAAAAAAATAATAATCGCTACAGGTGGAATTACATACCCGCAAACAGGATGCAGCATCGATAATTACTTTTTGGTTGATGAAGCAAAAACAAAAATTAAGTACGGACTTGCTCCACTAATAACAAAAGAGGATTTAAGCCAAATTGCGGGAATAACATTGAACAATGTTGAATGCATCTATAAAAAATCCAAAGTTAAAGGCGACGTTTTAATCAGCCATGTTGGACTCACCGGACCGGGAATCATTGATTTAAGCAATAAAATATCAAAAGATTTGGATTATGATGTTTTAACTGATGATTATAATATCAGTTGTGAAATATCTATTGATTTGCTTCCAGATTTATCTCATGAAGACTTAAAAGCAAAATTTGATAAAGAATTCCAGGAAAAGGGAAAAACACAGATTAAAAATTACCTGAAACAATTTTTAACGAATAATTTCATAGAATATTTCTTAAATAAAGTCAACATAGTTCCAGATACCCAGTTAAACAGGATTAATAAAAAAGAAAAAAATAGACTAATTGAAAAATTAAAAAGATTTACATTTGAAATTAATGACTTTAATAAAGATTTGGCAAAAATAACAATTGGCGGAATTGACCTGAAAAACATTAATCCTAAAACAATGGAATCTAAATTAACGCCAAATCTGTATTTTGCAGGCGAAATTCTGGATTTGGATGGACCTACTGGCGGATATAATTTAAAGATATCCTTTTCAACAGGATACTTGGCAGGCTTATCTGCAGGAAAAAATGAATAATTGATAAAATTATTCTATGATATGTATAACCATATTACTTTTATGAAAAATTGAATATGAAGTTAAAATAATTAAATTTAAACCTTATTAAAATGATAGTTTAATCAAAAAACTATTAAATTTTTATAGGAAAACCGTTTTAAAAACAAGTTAAATTATTAGCAAAAAATAAAAAATATGGGAAAATTAAAATTCCCATAACAATTTAGTTTTTCCTTCTTAATGATATACCAACAATTGTGAGTAATGACAAGAGCACCATTACAAGCGGATTACCTGCAGCAGGCATAGTTGAAGATTTTGGAATATCTTCAGGACTGTCAGGATTGGTATTATTTCCAGGCTCAGGATTAACCGGCTCAATCACTTCAACTACAGCAGTATCATTGTTATTTGAATAATCACTTTCATAACTATCGGATAAAGCGAATCCATCAACAACTAAAATACCAGCCATTGAAGCTTTAGTGTTAATTAACATAGTAGCTTTTTCTCCAGGAGCCAAATCACCAATATACCAAATTCCGTTTACAGGATCGAAGTTACCTACAGATGGTTCAAATCCTAAAAGGTCTAATCCGTAAGGCAAATTAATATATGTGCAGGTATTGATTGCAGTATCAGGTCCGTTATTTACAACAGTAACAGTAAATACAATATTATCTCCAACAGTTACATTAGTAACATCAGGTTCAATAGTAAGTGCTAAATCAACCTCAGGAGAAACTGTAGTTGAATTATTACAGTTGTTATTTGTTTTATTAGGATCATAAGTTTCTGAACTAACATCTGCTATATTAACAATAGTTTTATTGGTAGTATCTGCTATAGTCACAATAGTTAAAATTGCAGATTTTCCTTTATTAAGGTCACCTATAGTCCAAACTCCAGTGGTAGGATTATAAGCTCCTTTTGAATCATCTGAAATATAAACTAAACCAGCAGGTAGTTTATCATTGACAACTACATTAACAGCAACATCAGGACCATTATTAGTAACAACAATAGTCCAGCATACATAATCACTATGATGAGCAGTCTCATTTAAAGCAACTTTAACAATCTCCAAATCAGCTTCAGGAGGAATAACAACTGAACTGTCGTCTTTGTTGTTATCCATATTAGGATCATAAATGTCAGATGAAACATTTTCATACCTAGTAATAGTTGTATTAGATTTATTAACAACAGTTACGATTGTTAAGGTTACAGTTCCATTAACAGGTAAGTATCCTATAGTCCATCTACCGGTTTCATTATTATAAGCACCTTGTGAATCATCAGTGACGTAAATTAATCCTTCTGGTATTAAGTCATCTAAGATTGTATTTATTGCATCGTCAGGTCCGTTGTTGGTTACATTGATTGTCCAGACTACGGTATCACCAATATGGGTAGTAACGTTTTCATGATCATTGGTTATTGTGACTTCGAGATCAGCTTCCGGTGGAATAACAATAGAGCTATTGCCAACATTATT
>NZ_JAZTXC010000154.1:0-6380 GCF_045636185.1 Methanobrevibacter sp.
CCGACTTAGTTTTAAATAACAATCGAATGGATTATTGGTTTGAAAGAGATGATGGTGCCGCCATATTCAATGGGGGAGTTGTCATCTGCTACAACTGCAGTTTCACCAACAATTACGCAAAGAATGGGGGAGCAATATATAATGAAGGAGTATTACTCCTCAATAATTGTACATTCAGTAACAATAAGGCATACGGCCAAGGTAAGGATGTTTGTATTGATGAAGGAGCCCAAGTCACAGTGGATGGTAAAAATATTACCTGCGATAATGATATTATTCATTTTTACAAATCTGATCTTAAAGATAGGATTATTGTGATTGCAGCAGGCGTGGCACTAGCAATCGCAGGATTTGTTGTGAGTTTTATAGCCATGACAGCGGCAATATATTTAGTTCCGGCAATAACTATGACTGGAGTTATTATGGTTGGTGCTATTTCACTAGCGGCTTTCGATGCAGTTGCGTTTGGCACACTTTACTTTCTTTACGTAAACTCCAATAAAGATGATGACAATACCCAAACTGTCGAATGATTCTAAAGATTTTTTCATAGTATCCTGTTCTAATGTAACTATTAAAAATCTAACAATAAGAAATGCTAATTATGATTGTGGATGAGGAGCAATTTTCTTTGGAAATACGGGTACTGTTACAAATTGTAATTTGTCTGTTGGAAAGTACATTGTTACAGTAATTAACCCAGTTACTGGTGAAAATACTGCTAATAACATTACTGTTATTTCAAGAATCATAGAAAACAGGGATATTACGAAGTATTTCAGAAACGGTATAGGCATTGCAAACAAAATTACAATAAAAAGTTGAGATTAATTTCTCAACATTTCTTTCTTTTAAATTGAAATAATCATTCATTAAATTATTGGTTCTTACATAACTTCATCGTTTTTAAATATATTCTTTCATTATTTCGCATCTTTGTTCAGAGATTAATTAATATGTGGCACAACATACACAGGTTTTGGTGTTAATGTGTGATGGAATGGAAAAAATAATTTTGATTCATGATAAAAATAATTAAAAAAATGATTCTGAATGGGATGATATTGAATAATTCTTCCCAGAAACTAAAAAAATAGTAAGTTAAGTGATTATCTGTCACTTAACAATTGGCCAGCCACCCCAATACTTTCTTTAGGGTATGCTTGCACTAAAACGGTTATGGCATCAACAGGCAGGTCGTATGCATCAGCAACAACTTCAGATACCTTTTTAACCATTTCTCTTTTTTTCTCAACACTAATTCCATCGTTTCCAGCAATTGTTATTACAGGCATTTTTTATCACCAATTAATTATATTACTATTAATCTATAAAAATTAATAGCAAAAGGTGATATGATTATGCTTGGCGAAAAAGAACTTGTTAAGATTTTTCCGGATTTTGCCGATTTGGTTCAACCTTCAGGCATTGATTTGGAATTGGACACGATTTATAAACAGACATCTGGTGGTTCATTAATAGATAATGAAAAAAATCTGCCGGAGTTGGAAGAGCTTGACGGCCCAATTTATACATTAAAGCCACACACTGCATATCTGGCCAGCATTAAAAGGAAAGTTAAGATTCCAAAGGGATATACCATGCTCTACCTTCCAAGGTCAACCCTCCTGAGGTCATTCATTTCCGTTCAGACGGCTGTTGGAGACCCTGGATTTTATGGAACGCTGATGTTCATGATTTACAATCACGGAGACTTTGAATATAAAATCAAGTCAGGGGACAGAATCGCGCAGGCTGTTGTTTTTGAAGTTGAAGGTTCCGGCGAATATGACGGATCATATCAAGAGGCAGAAAAATGAATGTGGCTGAAAGATTAGTCGAAATCCTTGAAGAAAATGGAATAACTCATATTTTCGGTATTCCTGGAGACCAGATAATGCCGATGTATAAGGCATTATCCGAATCAAGCATTAATCATATACTTACAAAGCACGAACAGGCTGCAGCTCATGCGGCAGATGCATTTACAAGAACCTCCGATACTGTGGGTGTCTGTATGGCAACTGCTGCCGGAGGCGCCCTTAATATGGTCATGGCAACTGCCGCGGCATACAAGGACAATATTCCAATGCTTATCCTGACCGGTGACAACGATTTGAATCTGAGGGATGAAAATGTCTTCCAGTCCCTTCCGTTAAGGGATGTCTTTTCGAACATTACTCAGGAAAATTACTCTCCTTTGAATGGTTCCGAAGCGGTATATGCACTTAAGGCAGCATTATATGGACTTAAAAATAATCCTAAAGGGCCGATTCACATCAACCTGTCACGTGATGTTCTGATGAGTGAGGATTTCATCGATATTGATTTGTGCTATCTGTGTGAAAGTGACCTGTCAAGCATTGATGACGCCCAGGAGCTGATTTCAAAATCCAAAAAGCCATTATTTGTATTGGGTGCCGGCGCCATATCACAGGCAGAAAACATTAAAATGCTTGCAGAATCATATGGGATTCCTATTACAACAACTTTCAATGCCCGGGGAATCATCTCTGAAGATGATCCGATTAACTTGGGAATGGTTGGTTTTCGGGCAACTCCAAGGGCACGAAAGGCAATAGAACTCTCAGACTGTGTCATTGCTTTAGGTTCCATTGCAAGCGAAAGGACATTCCCAGATATTGATGAGGACAAGTTCATTCAGGTCAATATCAACAGGGATGTGCTGAAGGGAAAATACCGAATTCAGGGCAGCGTTGAAGATGTCATAATGTCTTTGGAGTTCAGGAAAGTCGACTGGATTGATGGGCTTCTGGCTATCGACAATTCAATAAGTGTTGAAGGTATTGACGATGAGATGAAACCTCAATCAGCCATCAAAAGAATAATTGAATCCTTTGAAGGTGATATCATTGCCGCCGATGCGGGGTCACATACAACATGGGCAATGCTGCTCTACAGGGCCAAAAAGCCGAATCATTTCCTGTTTCCCGGCGCTACCGCTCCGATGGGATATGGACTTCCTGCGGCTATCGGTGCTTCAATAGCTACCGGCAGAAGAGTAATTAATATCAGCGGTGATGGGGACATTCAAATGAACATTCAGGAGCTTGCAACTTTAAAGGAAAATGATTTGGATGTCATAGTATTCATTTTAAACAATTCTGAGTATGGAATCATAAGGCAATGGCAGGAGGATTTCTATGATATGGAACATTATCAAACGGATTTGGCAAATCCAGACTTCGTGAAGCTTGCCGCAGCTTATGGGATTGATGCGGTTCAGGTCAATACTCTGGAAGATTTGGAATATCTGCTAAAAAAAGATTTGAAGGGTCCTCTTGTTGTTGAAATCAATGTTGACAAGGAAAACATTCCTCTTCCGAATCAGCAGTAGGTATCCACGAATTGCTTAACGATGCCTTTATCAAATTTCTTTTTGTTTAGTGGACAGTAGTGATATTCATCTCCCATTTTTAAAATGAAGCAGAGAGGTTGCACTGTTCCTGAAGTTAATTTTCCAAACATTATCTTTTGGCTTTCGTGAAAGGCAAAGTAAATGGTTTTGTCTTCAGATATGTCAATTGACTTGAATTGTATCTGATCAATAGTTTTTATCTCAAAGATGTCATTAATCATCTCTTCAAAATTATCAGCCATTTATAACCCCTCCAATCAATTGGCGAATTTCATTTTTGGAAATTAACCTTATCAATGGAACAACCAGTTTTAAAAGGTAAATGTCAATGTTCACAAATCCTTTCAGGTTTATTGCCGCTCCGGCAAAGGACGGCTGTGCCCTCAGGTGGCTATTTGGAATGCTTGAATTAATGACGGCGAGGATTGCCCAGATGTAACCGATATATTCTCCGGTTTTGGCAAAATTGGAAAATCCAATAACCAGATCGTTTTCCAGCCTGTTGATATTGACGGCATCTAAAAATTCATGCAGGAATTTCTTCAAATCATTAAAACAAGGCTTGGCCAGTTCATATAGCTTTTTAAAATCTCTTTTATTTTCATCATCCTCGGATTTATCGTCGTCATCGTCATCTTCGGATTTGAAATTGAATGTATAAACTTTCAGCTTTCTAAAAAGAATTATTTCAAGGCATCCGTCATAATTTTCGTCTATTTTCATCCATTTAACTTTTAATCTAATTCCAATAAGTAAAATAATAAAAATAAGTATGATGATTAATAAAATAATCATCAATAGGATGTTTAACATAAAATATTATTCCTATTCTTTGTCTTCTACATCTTCTTTGTTTTCATAGGTTGTAAATTCAGGTTCGATAAACTCTTCCTCATCTACATATTCCTGTTCCTGATTCATGTACCCTTTAACTAAATCAGTGATAATTAAACCTAAATCAGATAATGCTTTATTTGTTTCGCTTCCTTTACTTAAATCAAGTACGCGCACACCTTCAGCATCATTTCCTTTTTTAGGAATCATGACCATTGAAATAGGTTCTACACCAGCACCTGCACCGGCAACATCATTTCCTTCATTGCCCATAATGCTTTCACCGGCACCAAAACCGACACCCATCCTCATTACAGGAATGAGAATTTTATCTTCGGTTTCAATAGGGGTACCTATAACATTATCAACACTTATCAGTTTACGTAATTCCTCAACAGTTGTTTTAATATTTTTTGACATAATATTCCACATCCTATTAGTTAATTATTAATTATGGGTATTGTATTTTAAATACTTTTTTAACTGAATTAAAGAATTTCTTCATTGAACTCTTCAACAGTTTCCGGGGCCGTATGGTCTAAAAAAGGACTTTTTCCAGTATCCAGTTCTTTTATTTTTTCAATGTCTTCTGAAGTCAATTTGAAATCGAATATGTCAATGTTTTCTTTCATTCTGTCTTCCCTGGTTGACTTGCATGCGCTGGCTATTCCTCTGTCATGTAGCCATCTCAGGATTACTTGTGCAGTACTTTTGGAATTTTTATCAGCAATCTCTTTTAAAATAGGATTTTCAAAAAGATTGTCCATTCCTTCTGAAAATGGACCCCATGCCTGGTGTCTTACACCGTATTTTTCCATTATTTCATGTGATTCTAACTGCTGGAAGTATGGCGTTGTTTCTACCTGATTTACTTGGGGCACGATGTCATTGTTCATCACAAGGTCAATAAGGCGGTCAGGATAAAAGTTAGAAAGACCGATGGACAGTATTTTTCCTTCTTTTTGCAGGTCTTGCAGTGCTCTGTATGATCCGTAATAGTCTCCGAAAGGTTGGTGTATTAAAAATAAGTCAAGGTAATCTGTCTGCATATTTTCCAGTGTTTTATTGAATCCTTTCATTGTTTTGTCATATCCTGCATTGCTCACCCAGTTTTTGCTGATTAAAAACACATCATCTCTTGAAAAATCGGACTCATTAATTGCATCCCCAACTTCCTTTTCATTATAATAGATTTGGGCAGTGTCGATTGAACGATAACCTGTGTCCAATGCTTTTAAAACTGCTTCTTTTGTATCTTTGGGTTTTATGTCAAAAACTCCAAAACTTAAGGCTGGCATTTTTTCGCCATTATTCAATTTAAAATATTCCATAAAATCACCTTTAAAATTAGTATTGTATTGCAATAATTTATATTTATCTCAATGGTGCAGGAATACCCAAACCTCTTGGTTGGTGTGAATGTGCATGAAAAGTAGGGTAGTTTTCATTATGTGTCAGAATCTGTTTTTAAAAAAGGGGGATAGGGAAATAATTTCCCTTAATTAATCATATTGGAGTCAATTTCCTCAGCAATTTGTCCAGATGGTGTGACTAAAATTAATTTGACATAATAATCATCACTGGTTATATGGAAATCGAACACTGTTGTAGAGGCTGAACCTGCTAACCTAGGGTCAGGATTATCTAAATAGTTATTTCTGGATATTAAATCAACACCGTATGTTTCCGGGCTGATTACCCAATGATAACCTGTACTTCCACTTTCTCCTCTAAGTGACATGATGATATTGTCCTCATTACGAGTTACTGAATTGGTATCATTAATATGCCTATGCGGATAAATATGGATGATTGGGTCTATATCAATAATGCTTGGGTCTATATCAATAATGCTAATATGTGAATTATTTTCTTCTGGTATTGAATCGGTTACATCAATAATGCCAATATCTGAATTATTTTGTTCTGATATTGGATTTGAATCACTAATGTTATTGTCTGAATGTATATCTGCTGCAGAAATACAACTTAAACTAATAAACACTGTAAAAAGTGCTAAAATAAAAAATGTTTTTTTAAATTTCATTGTTGTGCCTCCTATAAGTTTTTGTTATGTAATCTATTTATTACATGCTGTGGTTAATATTGTGTTGTATAGGATATATAATGGTTTCTGCAAGCAGGTACTTGCAAAAATTTAATGCAT
>NZ_JAZTXC010000155.1:0-6445 GCF_045636185.1 Methanobrevibacter sp.
ATCAACTAAATCATCCAATGCATCATCAACAGACACAACCTCATCTTCAACAGGAACAGAATCCCCAACAGAAGCATCATCAATCAAATCATCCAATGCATCATCAGACTTATCAGTATCTGAATTTCCATTAACTTCACTCTTTGACAAATGATTAATAATTAAATCTAGTTCTTGAAGAATTTCCTTTTTTTCTTTGGGATTTAAATCAATTTTTCCTTCATTTATGGCATCATAAACATCAAATACTTCTTTTTTAAAATTTTCATTATCTATATTATCCAAATTCAAATTAAAATGGAGATTATTTATATTTGCATCATTTGAAATATTATCCGTATTTTTTTTCTTAACCATATTAAACCTCCAATTAAAGTCTTAAAACTAATTTTTTCTCATGAATTCTGAATAATAAAAACCCTACTCCAAAAAACATTATCGAAGATACAGCAAGATACATTAATGATGAAATATCCGGGAACGTATTATACATCATCGTATCGCGAAGACAAGTTATCGCAATATACAAAGGATTTAATGTAAAAATAATTTGAATATCTGCTGGAACAATTTCCATTGGATAAAATAAAGCTGAAGCATACATTAATAATAAAGTAAATATTGAATAAAAATGACCAACATCTGAAAAATATGTGTTTAAAACAGCTAAAATTAAACCAACACCAAAAATCATTATAATAATGAAGATTACAGGAATTATTGAAGCAACTATCATTAAATGGAATTCCTGGCCGGTAACAAACATAACTCCAAATAAAATAACGAAAGATATTAAAAAATTAATAAATTCATAGCAAATTGACGAAACAGCAAACACATATCTTGGAACGAAAATCTTTGTTAAAATACCTCTATTATTTCTAATAGAATTCATAGCTCCAGAAGTAGCAGCAACAAAAAAATCATATACAAGTCTACCAGTTAAAAAATATACTGGAAAATTATGGATTCGTTGACTAAATAATACTGAAAAAATCACTGTAAAAATAATCATTACACATAAAGGATTCAGAAAGCTCCAAATTATACCTAAAACAGATTCTTTATATTTATTTGTAAAATCTCTTTTAACTAACTGTTTTAATAAAAATTTTTTTTCTTCCACAGTATCGAACATAATATATACTCTGTTAAAAGATAGTTAAAAATATTACTAAAAAAAAGTTGAAAAAAATAGAATTAAAAAATTAAATCTATTTAATTAATTCTTCACCTTTGTCGACAACAATTTTACAAGGAACCGGCAATTTCATACCTGCTCTTTTTAATGCAATTTTTGCGTCTTCAAAGTTTTTCTCTTGGATATCAATAGTGATGATTTTTTGATCTTTTTTAACAATAGCTTCAACACTGATTGGTTTTCCAAAAGCGTTTCTCATACCAGATTGTACCCTATCCGCACCTGCACCGGTTGCCATTGGGTTTTCCCTTACAATTTGGTGAGGATATACTCTTAATTTTAAGTGATATCCTAATCTTCCAGCTGCTCTTTGCATTAATCTATTTGAAGCAATACGAGCTGCTTCTAATGAGTTGTGTCTAATTTGAGCTGGTTTTTTAACAGCTAAACTGACTGAAACTGGAAATTCATCTTTTAAATTACCCATATCGTATTGTACGATCCTTGAATTAGGGGTTTTTCTAATATAATCTCTTCTTGTATAAGCACGAACCATAATAAATTCCTCCAAAATAAAAATTATATAATAAATAGAATACTTAAATATATTGAATTAGTCCTTTATAAATGTTGTCATATTATCAAGAAATAACATGAAAAATCAATTTATGAAAAAATTTTAAGATCAACATCAATTAATAATTTTATCACATCCACAATTAAAAATAGAAAATAAATTTTATTAACCTATAATGCAAAAGATTATATTGATGAAAGTAAAAAGCAGAATAGAACTCAAATTCAAAACATCTGAAGATGCTGAAATTATCTATAAAACTCTGGAAGTAGATAATGAAAACTTCCTAGATTCAAAAATAAGCAATAATATCATCACATACGAAATAAACAACGATTCATTAAGTACAACACTGGCTACAATCGATGATTTGATAGCATGTGAAATTCTGTCTGAAAAAATCACCACCATTAAAAAATAATTTTTTGAATAAAGAAAACTATTATATAATTAGAATGAACAAATATTAGTATGTATAATTCATTGAGAGAGTGAAATTATGGAATGTTATTATCATCCAAGTAGAGAAAGTACTGATGTATGTGCTATTTGTGGTAAATCCATCTGTAAAGAATGTGGATTAGAAATAGCAGGCAAAATTTATTGTAAAGATTGTTTAGAAAAAATTGTAGGCCTTAGTATTAATAATAATCAACAACAAACACAAACTCCACAAAAAGAAGAGCCTATTAGACTTGAAAAACAAGAAACACCAGAACAACAAATTGAAATGGCTAATTTGACCAAAAAACCTGAAGAGGTTCAGTTTTCCAATCAAAAAGTGGCTGACGATTCACCTTATAACATTAAGGACAATATCCAATATGAATCAGGCCTTGAATCAAGTTATCAACCTAAAACTTCAGTTGATGAAGCATTAGAAGAGGTTCAAGTTCCACAAAAACCAGTTCAAGATGTAAGACAAGAATATGTTCAAGAAGAGGTTATTGCAGAAGAAATTGTACCCCAACCTGCGGATCAGGCCAGAAACGAATACGACTATTCTCAAAGACGTCCTCAAGCCCCACCAGCAGACGACTACATTTATCCGGATCATTCCTATGACCCTGGCGAAACCTCTGCAAGGCAATCCGTTGAAAGTAAATACGAAAGATATTTGGATGACTTATACTTTGATGAAGAAGAAATTCCATTAAACGAACAGCTAGCTCGTGATGAAGAAAAATACGGCTCATTAACTAGAGATGAATATCAGCCTAGAAATGCCCCTAAGCGAAATGCTGAGGATGATGAATTAGAAAGAAGAATTCGTGAAGAACTAGCTAGAAGAGACGATGAAAAAAGAAGAGGAATAGGAATAGGAAGAGGAAAAAAAGAATCAATCCATAATTTCCAGTATGAAGAAGAAAATGAAGGATATAGTGCTGTAGACATCCTTCTTACAATCATTTTAATTATCGTTATTATAATTGTACTGTTCTACATACTATATATATTTAAATTAAGTGCATATTACCCAACATTCGTTGATGCTATCTTAGGTTTAGGAAAACCAGGTACATTTGTGGGTGTTTTATTCGGCTGAGATATTCTCAGTCATTACTTTCTCTTTGAATACCTCTAAAACCTCATCATTCTTATATTTTAGTACCCTAATTTGTGACGGATATTTTTCGATGAATTCTGACATGTCTTTTTTTGGAATCGGATTTTCTAAAATGCTCAATATTCTTTGTTTGAAATGGGTGGAAAAGCCCTGAGGAATTGCATTAAAAACATCATCTAAGCTGTTGAAAGGTCTTTTGGAAATAATTTCTGAAGCCAGCTTATCATTTAAAAGATTCAAATCATCCAATTCCAAATCATTTGCATTATCAACAATCTCATCCCCCAAACGCTGGCCAAAGATAATTGAGTCCTTATCACGGGTTAATACATCTATTGTTTTTTGAGGCATCATATCCTTAACTGAAGAAAACTCACCGCTCATTACTGCTTCACGTATTCGTGTTCCGCTTACACCTTCAATACGTTTGACAAAGATAAATTTATCCGTATAGTCAAAGCCTATTTTAGATAATGAATTGGCAAAAGATGTGATTACATAATTGTCTTCTTTCAATTTGTCCTTAAGCAGGATTTCACCAGCAGTCTTGTCAACAATCTTATATGGCTTCGGTGCAATGTGATGACCCTGGTTGATGCGGTCCAATATCTCATCGAATCCTTCAACGGGATTGTATCCCCTCGGAATGTAGTCTGCATTAAGGGCCTGAAACATTTTACACAGACATAATGAGTACTGGCCTGATCCCATCAAACCCATCGGCGGACCTTCAACAACAACATCGGCTCCAAGAGAAACTGCAATTTCTGCTCTTTTTTCACGAGGCAATATGTATGGAATACCTCGCCCGCTTCTTTCAAAGAGTCCCGGCACAATAGCTACGAACAAGGAGTCAGGAACTTCAGACTTTGCAACCTTCATGCAATGATAATGGCCATTGTGCAAAGGATTGTACTCAGTAAAATCAGCTACCAACCTGACATCAGATGAAGGATTATTTCTTTTGATATCAGTTTCCAAATACTCATAAAATAGATTCATGTCCCTTTCTAAAATCTCACTTAAAAGACTCATGATTAAAAATATAAAAGTTAAAATATTTAAATAATTACTTATGTTAGATTTAGTTATTAAAAACTCTAAATTAGTTGGAAAAAATGGTGAATACAATATTGGTGTAAGTGACGGTAAAATTATAGAAATTACTCAAAAAAACTTAAAAGCAGATGAAAGCATTGACATCGAATCAAATTACTTGCTTCCAGGTTTTATTGACCCCCATGTTCACTTTAGAGACCCCGGATTAACACAAAAAGAAGATTTTAAAAGTGGAAGTGAAGCGGCAGCCCACGGAGGATTCACAACAGTTATTGACATGCCGAATACACTTCCAAAAACAAATACATACAATGCACTTAAAGAAAAGATGAAGATTGCCAAATCCAAGTCAGTTGTCAACTTCTACCTCCAGGCAGGACACAACACCCTGGATGAAATGAAAAAAATGATGGAACTTAATCCAATATCATTTAAGGTCTTTATGGATCTGGAAACTGACGACAGTCTGGAAGAGATTTTTCATGATCTGGGAGAATTGAAAAACAGTACTCCATATAACGGCCTTGTTGCTACACATTGTGAAAAAAGAAGCATTGTTCAGGGGGAAACAGAAAGGCTCAAAGACTCGACTGAACCAATTGACTATTCTTATGCGAGACCATCTACATCAGAAGATGAATCTGTTGCACAAACCATTGAACTTGCAAGGAAAAACAATTTACGCTTACACATTTGCCACTTGTCAACAAAAAATGCCCTAAATATGGCACGTAAAAACAATATAAGCTATGAGTTTACTCCCCACCATTTGCTGCTGGACAACAGTGCATACAATAAATTCGGAACCATGGTTAAAACCAACCCTCCGCTAAGACCCGAAAGTCAAAGGGTCAGCATAGCAGACATTGATGAAAACACAATAATAGGAACGGACCATGCGCCGCACACACTGGATGAAAAACAAAAAGGAGTCTTTACATCCTCACCAGGAATTCCAAATCTGGAAACAGTAGTTAGTTTGCTTTTAACCGAGGTCAATAAGGGCAACCTTGATTTTGATTTGATTCCAAAAATATTTTCTGAAAATGCTGCAAAAGTATTTGACCTGAAAAACAAGGGCGAAATTCAAGGTGGGAAAGATGCTGACTTTACGGTAATCGACTTGAATCGTGAAGGCAGATTTGACATAAGGCAATTTAAAACTAAAGGAGAATATTCGCCATTTGACGGGTGTGAGTATAAAGGCGCGCCTGTAATGACAATAGTTAGTGGAAAAGTAGTTTTTGATGACATATAACACCCATCAAACAAATATTTCCCCATTAATGGCAAGAATTTTAATCTTGCCAACCTCATCAACCATTAAACCCCAAATTTAACTGCCATAATATAAAAAACCCAATAATTAATTTTTAAAATAGCAGCACAAAAATAATTGATTTTATAAAAACAGAATATTTAGAAAAAGTGAAATAATTGCTTAAAACTAGATTAATAAAAAAAAAGAAAAAAGAATAGGTGTTAATACACCTATTTGTAACAAAGTGCGTCTTCAGGACATGCTTCAATACATTGACCACATAAGGTACAGAATCCTGCAATTGGTAATTTAGGATTGTCTGTTTCGTGGAGCATATCGTAAGGACAAGCACTGATACAGTCACCGCATGCATCACATTTGGATGGGTTGAATTCAATTCTGTCTCTGAGGACAGCTTCGCCATCAATGGTTACTTCAATAGATCCAATGTTTAATGCGTTGTTTGAACAAACTGAAGCACAAGCTCCACATCTAATACAACTTGCAAAAGATGGGTCTCCGCCAGTTTCTTCTAATGAAGGGCAACACATACCTGTTTTTGTTACAACACGAATCGCTTCAGTTGGACATTTGTTAGCACATGCACCAATGAATTCACATTTTTCTGCGTCACGGCCAATTCCTTCAGCGTCTACAGGTGCACCTTCACCCCATTCTACATCAATTTCTAATGCGTCTACAGGACAGAGGTTTACACATAAACTACATGCAGCACATGCTTCTGGAATTTGAACAGTTAAATCAGCACAGTTTGGTTTGATGAAATCACCAGGACATGCTTCAATACAAGTGTTACAACCAATACATTTGGAAGCAGCG
>NZ_JAZTXC010000156.1:0-6035 GCF_045636185.1 Methanobrevibacter sp.
TAAAAAATTAAAAAGGAAAGCATTTGCCAAAAAACTAATAAATTTAGAGGTTTATTATCTAAAAATCTATGAAGCTTAAAACTATTATTTTTTGGCAAACACTCCATTATAAACAAAAATTTTTAACTATTCTTCTTCCTCTTTATCCTTCTGACGCTTATAACCGACAAGCAACAACAGCAAAGCAACAATACAAATTAGTCCTAATTGGAGATAATCTGAAGACTTGCTAACTACATTGTCATGCTCATCAATCTCATAGGCATTAGGGTTAGCAGCACTGCTTCCACTATCACTAGGACTTGCAGCACTAATGCTTGGAGAAGCATCACCACCAACACCTGGAGCAGCATCATGATCAGAACCTAAAACAGCATCACTACTGGAATCTGTTCCATTACCTGAAACATCACCATCATGACTTCCATGACCATTTCCACGAGCATTTCCGCTACCACTATGAGAAGTACCATTTCCAACAGCACCACTGAAACCGGTACCGTTAGACAATCCATCCAATATGCGATTAATCCAAGCAAAATCACCAGTGCCACGACCACTGCCACTCCTGACATAATCCTTCAACCAATCAGGATAATAATCCTCACTCATTTCATTAATAAACCTACCATTTGTATTATTCTTAACAATAGTGCCACTAGGACTATTCACCTGTTTATTAGTAACAGCACCAGTACGATTGGAAGTAGTCCGAGTATTTAAAACATTGTTTGAAACAGTAGAATTATAAGTAGTGGAATTCTTGATATCTCCTAAAATCTTAACACCATAATTCCCATTAGTGGTGATATTATTAAACTGAATGTTATAAGTATGTTTTCCTCCAGTACTCTGAACATAACTAATACCATAAACATTGGCATTAGAAGAATAATCACCTAGATTAGTAACTATAATGGTGTTATTCAAGATATTATCACCAGTATCCTGCACCTCAATACCGCTAACCAAAGCATGCGCAACATAACCCTCAGCAGTAGCATCACCAGTGACATTGATGAAATTGCTGATAATGTCAATGAAAGTGTCACCATAGAAGTTTTCAGAATAAATACCACAATTAGGGCCATGATTGGAAGTAGTCAGATTATTGAAAACCACCTTAACATGATTTACAGGACCATTGATCTGAATAGGATAAGCAGTGCTCTGACAAGGCTTGCCCGCATTGGTAAACACAGTTATATTGTTCCTTATAACAGTTACATCCTCAAGCTTATACAAATCCAAGGCCTGAAGATAATTATCATAGCCTAAAGGAGTGATAAAATCATAACTGATGATATCATTGTTCTCAATGATTGAATAACTGCAGCCATATAAGATAACTGTATCCAATGTAGGATAGGCATTCAATTCAAGAGAATTGTAATTTACATTTGAATAAATGTAATTGTTAGACAATGTTAAATTCTCACAGAAATCACCAGCAAAGGCAGCTACAGCATCCATACTTATTTGACCATAATCCTTAGGCCCACCCCACCAGGAAACGCTTCTTAAAGGCAACTCACAACTGATGTTATTGCCATAGACTAGACTGTCATGAGTATTCCTTAAAAGAATGCCATAATTGTAACCTGTGTAGGTGGCATGGCCTTTAAAATCAATAGTATTGTTAATCAAGGACAAGCCAACAAAATCATCAAGATGCCCATCAGAATATATGCCAAAAGCGGTCTTGTTAGCAGGAGCATCATAAACGATGCTGCAATTATAGACAGTTATATTGTCTCCATAGCAGAATATGGCAGCATACTCATTATCCTCAAATTCCTTATCCAACACCATATTGATATTGGACAAGACAATGCCTGATGCCTCCAAATCAAAGACTGTATTTTTGAATAGGGAATTGTTGGAAGTGATGAAGGTATTGTTGGAACAGATCTTCAAAACACCTAAATCATCAAACAATCCATCAAAAACAAGAACCCTATCAGAATAATTGGATTTCAATACATTAGACTCATCAAAGTAATCACTAAAATTAGCTTGAGTGATTACATAAACAGAGTTGTTATTAATGTTAGAAGGGGAACCGCTACCCTTAAGCGCTCTTGAATCAGGAGAACTCTTTAACTTATCAGAACCAACTGCACTGCCAATACTATCCTCTAAAACATCACCGGAACCTTCAATATCATGCTCTAAATCAATGCCAGAACTTCCAACCATAGTGTCTTGAGATGAACATTCCAAAGAAGAATAATCAGATTCGACAAAATAATCATCTCCACCATCAATATTATCCGCACTTAGAGAGCTGTCACTTGAATCTATATCTGCTGCAGAAACAGCACATCCGCTAAGCAATAGGAATAATAATGAAAGCGAAAACAACAATAAGAATCGATTACCTTTCCAAATAAAAAATCCTCCTTTATAATTATATAAAAATAAAATTCAACAATCGAAAATTAATTTTCCCTAAATAAAACCACAGAATGCGTTTTCAAAGAGAAAAATATATGCAAATTTAAACTAATGATAAATTCTTCTTTATAGAAATTTATCTATTATTCCAACCAAAATCCATCTTTTTTGATTAGAATAAGAGATAAAATCCTTTACATCACATTCCTTTTTTTAAAAAATTAAAGGAAGAGGAAAAATGATGTATTTCATTTCCTCTCATCTAAAAAACTTTTCTTATTTTAAGGTAATTTTTGCCTTTTTGGTAATGGCTTTGTAGCTTGTGTCTCCTGCAAATTTAGCTGTAGCTGTGTATTTTCCTTTTTTATTTAATTTAACTTTAAAAGTTGCTACACCTTTAGCATTTGTTGTTGCAGTGTAAGTCTTGCCATTAACTTTAACGGTAATCTTTTTGCCTTTGATTGCTTTACCGCTAGCATCCTTAAGGGTGAAAGACACTTTTTTGGTTTTGGCTTTTACCTTAAATGTTTTTGCCTTGAATACTGCTTTAGTTGCTTGTTTGTTTACAGTGACTTTAACTGTCTTGAAGCTTGCTTTGTAGTCATTGTCTCCAAGGAAGCAGAGTGAGTAATAGTATGCTCCTGCTTTTGCTTGGTTTACAGTGATCTTAGCAATACCATTTGCATCAGTTTTAACAGTTTTGGTAACACCATTAATTGAGTAAGTAATTACTTTGTTTGCAATTGCTTTGCCGCTTGCATCCTTTAAGGTTACAGATAAGGTCTTAGCAACTTTAGCGGTAGCAGTCAAAGCACTGGCAACAATACTAGTATCCTCAAGAGTCTTGTTGACATACTCGACAATAGTGTTGTTGATTACTTCAGTTACGGTTTTGACTACGATGTAAGTGTTTAAGGTAGCAGTGGACTCTTTGTAGTTTGCATTTCCTGCGAAGCTAGCTGCAATATTCACTTTTCCGGTGAAGTCGCTGATGTTTATGGTAGTTACACCATTATCCATTTGAGAAGGAATGTTCTCCTCATTGATGACAACACTGATTTCATCAACATCAGTAATAGGGTTGCCTTCACTGTCTGTTAAGGTAATTACAAGGTTGTCTCCATCAATATCAACAGTTAAATTAGAATCAGCTCTAGATTGAGTGGTGTTAATATAAAAAGCACCATCTGCAGAAATAACATCAGAGGTCACTTCAAAATCATATGTACAATCTTCAATACTGATTAAATTTTCTACATCATTAATAAATTTAGCAACACCTTTTACAGTACAATTTTCAAATCTGCAACCATCAACTTTAATAGCACCTTCAGATAATGAGTTGGTGTAAATTAAAGAATCTGCTTCAATGTTTTTAAATGTGCAATTTTTAAACTCTACATTTTCATACTTATGACAATCAATAGCAGAACTAATACTTTCAAATATACAATCTTCAAATACAGTTAAGTCATACCCATAATTAGAAGACTCATGATCAAAATTTCTTTCAGAAGTTTCTCCGATTAATATTGATGATTGTCTAAAAGTACAATTTATAAAATATCTGTTACCAATACCATAATCAGTTTCAAGCTTTAAAGTTTTTTCAAAAATGATATTTATGAAAGTATGAGTAATGTTATTAAAAGTCATATCTGAGAATGTTAATGGTGAAAATATAGTGTTATCTTGACCAATTACGGTATAAGTTTTTCCTCTGTTAGATAAAAAATTAGAATAAGTGCCTGAAGCAACATAGATTACACCCTCACTCGCTATATCAGATGTAGCATCTGAATAAGCGAATAGTCCACCATATGCATTTTCCCAATCAAGACCAGAGACAATTTGCTCATCATCATCATCAACAGTATCTTCCCTACTTATATTTACATAAAGTTCATTTGGAGTTCCATCACTTATTAGAGTAGCACCCAAATTAGATTTTAAAATGGAATAAGATGGATTAGAAATGGTTGATGCAACATTATAAGTGTTCCCAGTTCCATTATAATGTATTGATTGTATACAATTAATAAATGTGTTATTCTCAAACAAATAATCATTTCCAGAAATCACTACTGTATCTCCAGGCCCTGTATGATTTATGAATGTATTATTGTAAATTTTACAACTTGGATCTCCAGTTGAAACATTGTGGCTACAATTTGTACAGTTCGGACAATTAGGACAACTACAATTTGTACAATTATTACAATAAGGTATATCTTCACAGATAGCAGAAATAGCAGTACCATTTGTAGCAACATTATTTATAAAATTAGAATAGCATACACTTAAATATCCTATATTTTGAACACCTATGGCTCCTCCACGGCCATTTGAATTTTTATTAGTATTATGTGTAAAGTTACATGAATCTACAGTAATGTTATAAATTGATCCTTGATAACTATAACCACAGATAGCTCCGCCTCCAGTATTAGTTGTACAATTGTTACCAGTGAAGGTAGAGTTAAATACTTCAAGTGTGCTATAAGAGAATAATGCTCCACCATTCCATCCTGCAACATTGTCAGTGAAATTAGAACCTATAATACGAGTGTTAGCAAATGTGTGAGTGTGGATTGCTCCAGCCCACCAATTAGCGACATTATGGATAAATGTGCAGTTAGTTACATTTAATTCGCCACAATTATTAATTGCTCCAGGTTCCATCCTACCAGTATTGTTTTCAAATCTACAGTTTTCAACATTCATTTGTACAGTTCCAGTAGTAGCATAATTAGTTATTGCACCAAATCCATCATTACAATTGGTGAAGTTACAGCCACTGATATTCATATATCCTTTATCATTCCAAATTACAGAAGATTTATATGCATAAGTATGGATATTATCAAAACTACAATTAATGAATTGATTTTTACCTGTTGTAGCTAATCTAAAAAGAACACTTGCATCTATATCTCTAAATGTAACATTAGTAAAAGTAATATTTAAACTACCTGTGCTTTGGAAAGGAGTTTGACTAGAACTTCCTCCTGTAATATAACTTGAAGAAGTTCCAATAATATTAGCATTATTTGCAAAATTGATAGTTTGACCTATAGTGTAAGAAGTACCAGTTAATTTAATATCATAATCAGTACCTGTTGCAGTAGCATATTCCCATAATTTATCCCAATTTTTTGCATTAACGCTAGTTGCTCTAGTTTGTTCAGAATCTGCAATTTCAGACTCTTCATTATTTTCATCAGCCTTTATACCATCATCTATTTCTTCTATATTTGTATCATCAGAAACAGTCAGCCCAGTATCATCTATTATACTAGAATCATCTATTTCCTCTTGGACTGCATCCACAACAACAGCATCATCAACAGAATCACTTACAACATCTGTTGAGATATCTTCGGCCGCACTTGCAGTTCCCATGATACAACATAGAAGAACTAAAAATATAGCCACATATTTTATCTTCAAATAAATCACCTTCTTTAATTACATATCAACCCTTTTATCATATGAAAAGAGCAAATACAGTTTTTAATAAATTCTTACAATAAAACATGAAAAAATTTACAGTTCTTTATGAAAGAACTGTGAAAAAATATATAAATTTTCATGATATTGGATAAAAACCTATTAAAATTTCGTCAAAAATTCAATTC
>NZ_JAZTXC010000157.1:0-28732 GCF_045636185.1 Methanobrevibacter sp.
AAATTATTACAAATAAGTTGTAATTTTAATAAGAAAAAACTAAAAATTTAGGGATGTTCATTTCAGTATATAATATAAGAATACTATTTAAAAAATCAAAATTTAAGAAGAGATTTGAACAAAAAAAGTAATAAACAAAATACTATTTGAAAAAATATGAAAAAGGATGGAATTAAACTTTTCTTTTAATCCACCACCCATAATGAAAATCTCAATATTATTTTTGTGCGATTATGAATCTAGTCATATCATGCAAAGGCAATTGAATTTCATGCACAGAATAATGTCTCTATCTTCCAAATAATTCAGCAACATCTTTTAATAATGCAGGAATATCCAACTGCTGTGTACATATTTCAACACATTTGCCGCATTCACTGCAGGCGGATGCAGGAGCATAAACTTTTGCAGAAGTGTTGTATAAATCAACATTGGACTCCAAATGATATAGTTTTTCACTATTATACAAATTAAAGAAATCCGGAATTGGTATATTCATTTCACAATCTTTCAGACAATAATTACAGAAACTACAATCAATAGCTAATGTTTTTTTAATTTCACGAGCCATTTTCATTAAAAATTTATGGTCTTGGGGAGTGATTTTTTCAAAGTTTTTAAAAGTTTCACAGTTTTCCTTCATCTGTTCTAGATTGCTCATTCCACTTAAAACAACGGTAACGTTTTCCTGTGATGCTGCAAATCTTAAAGCCAAATCTGCAATGGAATCATCTGAATAATCTTCAAATTGTTTTTTAATATCGTCAGTAACATTTATTAATGTTCCACCTTTGATTGGCTCCATTACTTGAATTTCAATACCGTATTTGACACATAAACTGTGGATTTTTTTAGATTGAATTCTTTGGTCATGCCAATCCATAAAATTAAGCTGAATCAGTGCAACATCAATAACGTCACCATATTTTTCAAGAACCTCTTCAAAGAGTTCTTCTTTTTCATGGAAACTTATTCCGACCTTCAAGGCTTTTCCTTCTTCTTTTGCTTTTTTAATGTATTCAAAACTATTTGCCATTTCAGCCAAGTTTATCAGTGCCTTGTTGATATTGTGTATGAAAAGAACATCAAAGTATTCAATTCCAAGTCTTTCAAGCATTACATCAACAAGCTTATCATTGTCTTTTTCATCCCTAAGAAGCCAGGTAGGTATTTTATTAGCTATCTGATAAGATTCTCTTGGATATCTTTCTACCAATACTTTTTTAAGAGCTCCTTCTGATTTTTCTCCATGATAAGCATAAGAAGTATCAAAGTAATTGAATCCCTGTTCCATATAATAGACAACCATTCGTGTAAATTCTTCCATATCAATAGATGCAGGGTTGCTGTCATCTGTCTGCGGAAGTCTCATTGCACCAAAACCTAATGTAGCTTGTGTCATTTTAATCCCTCTAATTATTACTTTGATTAATCAAACATAATAAATATTGCCTTTTGAAATAATTTTTTTAATTAAATATATATTTGTGTATAAAATATTATATATGATGAACATCATACAAAATGGGCATGAAAATATAATATGCAATTGATATCAGCTGATGAAGTGATGTTTTTGCTTGAAAAACAGAAACTATATTTTAAAAAGTGTTTGTGCATTTTCTGTAGTTATTTCTATAACTTTATCTTCATCCATATCCATTTCTTCTGCAATTTTTCCTGTTATATACTTCAGGTTCATTGGCGTGTTTTTCTCTCCCCTTTTTTCTTCGGGAGGCAAATATGGTGAATCGGTTTCTACAAGTATGTGATTAATATCTATTCTTTTTAGCATTTTTCTTATTTTTTTGTTGTTATTGTGGGTGACTGGTCCTCCTATTCCTATATAGAAACCTAATTTAATGAATTCCTGAGCCATTTCCGCCGAACCGTTATAGGAATGCATAGATCCGACAACATCATGCTTTTTTAATATGTCAAATGTGTCCTGAATGGCCTTTCTGGAATGTACTATCACCGGCAGATTATGTTTTTCGGCCAGCTCCAGCATCTTTTCAAACAGTTCCATCTGCCTATCCTTATTGTCCTTTCCATGGTAATAGTCAATGCCGATTTCTCCTACAGCAATCACCTTATCACTTTCAAGCTGCTTATCCAATAATGAAATGTCTTCATCGGTTATTTCATCAGCCAGAGTATAGAAATATCCCAAAGCAGCATGGACATTTTCATATTTTTCTGATAATTCCAATATTTCTTTATTGCTAACGGAATCTGTACCATTCAATATTATGTGCATATCCATTTTTGCAGCTTCCTTTATTATCTCTTCTGCATTTTCCATTTCGCTGTTATAAATATGGCAATGTGTATCTATTATCATGAAATCCTCACAAAAGATTTTTGCATTAAGTTTTTATTGCTTTAATTAATATATAATTAATTAAATCAAATTATATTTTTTGGTGAGCGACTATGGATGAGAAGTTTTCAAGAACAGAGATGTTGATTGGAGAAGAGGGAATAAATAAATTGAATGATGCTAAAGTCGCAATTTTTGGTATTGGTGGTGTAGGTTCCTTTGTTTGTGAAGGACTTGCCAGAAGCGGTGTGGGCAATTTTATTCTGATTGATTTTGACAAGGTGGATGAAAGCAATATCAACAGGCAGATAATTGCCACAACCAAAACAGTCGGACAATACAAAGTCGATTTGATGAAGGAAAGAATTTTGGATATTAATCCGGATGCAAATGTTGAAGTTTATACTGAGTTTTATATGGCGGATTCAAAATCAGACATCATTACAGAAGATTTGTCATATGTTGTTGACTGCGTTGACACAATAATGGCCAAGATTGCAATTATATGCAACTGTGATGCAATGAATATTCCTGTAATCTCTTCAATGGGTACCGGAAACAAAAAAGACCCGACAATGTTTGAAGTGGCTGACATTTATGAGACTTCAGTATGTCCACTTGCCAGAATAATGAAAAAAGACCTTAAAAAGAGAGATATTGAAAAATTAAAGGTAGTCTATTCCAAAGAGCATCCGATAAATACAAACGACCATGCTATTAATCAGGATAAGAAATATAAAGTAAAGGGCACCATGTCTTTTATGCCATCAGTTGCGGGACTGATAATTTCCAGCGAAGTAATAAAAGACATTATCAGCAATTAGAATTACCAGTCTTTCAATTCCTGATAGGTCATGTTAGCATTAAGCGGAGTTAAGCTTGGACATCTATCAACCAGCAGAGCATATCCGTCACTGCCTTCCTCATATTCCTGAACCAAATCCGAAGTAATCATAACCAAATCATCGCTTTTTTGATTATCATCCAATGAATAGTTAAACAGGTCTTTCTTTTCCTTATCCGTGTTGTCAATGACCATTTTTTTAAGCATCATGTCTGAGAGATGAGTAATTTCAACTTCCTCTGAAGTATAATTTGATGGAACATTTAGATTGAATAAATCAACACCCTTTGGAAATCCCTTATCCATTATTTTTAAAACAAGATCATGAAGGACTTTCTTTGCCAGGGTAAAATCAAAATCCACATACCATTCCCCATTTTCATCCTGTTTGAAAGAGGTTTTAGGGTCCACAAACAATGATGTGGCAATAGCAGGAATACCTAAGCTTACTGCTTCTAAAGCAGCGCAAACCGTACCTGAAGACGTTATATCGCAACTGATATTAACACCCTGATTAATGCCCGTTATGACCAAATCAGGTTTTTCATCCATTACATAATCCACACCGACAATAACTGCATCTGCCGGAGTGCCTGAAACTGAAAATGCTTCACTTCCATCTTCCAGTTCACAGGATTCTAGTTTTAAGTGTTTAAACAGAGTTATACGACGTCCAACACTACTGTTATTCTTATCGGGAGCCACAACATAAACATTGGCTAAATCTTCAACAGCCTGTTTTGCAGCCAAAATCCCTGGCGCAAAAACACCATCATCATTAGATATTAATATGTTCATAAATATCAAGCCTCAATAATCAAATAATGTTTTCTGTGTAATCTTTTTAATTTTCAACTCTTCATTGGAGTAAAAGCGATTATTTAAATCATGAATGATTTTGCTATACTCCTTTAAATTCAAAATGTCTTTTAGATATCTGTAGCCGTCATACTTTGATACGATTATTTTGTCAAAATCAAATGAATCCCAAATCCAATAATACATATTGATAATGGAATTTCTGCTTATCTGCTCTTCCAGAAATGTTAAGTGGTCATAGGTTTCTCGAGAAAGCCCGAAATGTTCGTTTAACTTATCAATTTTCCATATAGGATTTATATTCATGCAGTAATTCTTAAGGGCATATTCAAGCATTTTTCTGTAATTTCCTTTTTTGTAGAAGTGCTCTGTCATAAAATGATTGTTGTATATATATCTTCTATGACTTTTCTCTTCAACTGCCTTATTAATATGAAGATTGATGAATTCAATTGGTATATTGGCTTCTTTTTTTCTGTAGTTATCCATATAAAATTCATTGAATTCCCTGAAATAGTAATAGCTGGATAAATACTTGTTAAAAATTTTAATTCTCCTTTTCTTATTCTTATAAAATATTTTAGATTTGGATGACAGATAATAGCTGTTTCCAATTAGTTTATTGTCAATTATCCTTTTTTCTATTTTTTCCCTTTTGCCTGATGTCTTAAGACCATGCTTTTTAAGAATCTTTTTCAGGCTTTTGGTATTGTATCTTTTAATCTGATTTGAAAACTCATTTTTATTCATCTTATTTAAAATATACCTTTCTTCAAGCATATAATCCATCAGATATTCTTCAGATAATCCATAATCATCAGAAACTATTTTAACGGCATCATCAATGCTTTCATCAAGTTTTAAAACACGATAAATAAAATCAAAAGTAAACTGCATTTTTGAAATGTTATAATCTTCAGGTACCTTATTTGGGTATTCAAGGGAAAATTTTTCAAAAGAATGACTATTATCAAACATAATTAATAATAGTTTATTAATTATTCTTTTTATAGTTTAGTGGTAATTTTTCAGTTTAAAAAATGAAACATTTATTTTTTATAAATCTAAATAATATAATAATGATTAATAATTTAAATGAAATATTTTCAAGATAATCATTAAAAATTGGGGTAAACATAAAGATGCAAGAAAAAACTTTAGATAGAAAAACACGTAATTTAATACTTCTTCTGTTTTTAATAGGCGTATTCATGGGGACATTGGATACAGGAATAATAGGTCCTGTACTGCCTTCAATCGAGCAAAGTTTCCACCTGACAAGCAGAGAATCAAGCTGGATTTTTACACTCTTTGTAATCTCTTTCATGATTGGTTCACCAGTAATGGCCAAATTTTCAGACTTTTATGGAAGAAAAAGGATTTTTATTCTGGACGTATTATTATTTGGAATAGGATCATGTTTAATTGCATTTTCCATGAACATCGAAACAATATTTTTAGGAAGAATAATTCAGGGTTTCGGATGTGGAGGAATTTTTCCTGTAGGCGGAGCATTTATAGGAGATGCATTTCCTCTGGAAGAGAGAGGAAAAGCATTGGGAATTCTTGGAAGCGTGTTTGGAATTTCTGCAATTGGAGGGCCATTGCTTGGAGCGGCCTTAATCCCATTTGGCTGGAACTGGTGTTTTACAATTAATATCCCTATAAGCATATTTTTAATAATATTTGCATCCTATATCCTTCCGGATTTGGAAAATGCAAGAAAACTTAAAATAGACCATTTGGGAATCATAATACTATGTCTGCTTGCAGTATTCCTGTCCTATGGATTGAATCAGATTGATTCAAGCAATTTTCTAAGCAGCATGTTATCCTTGAATGTGGCTCCATTTTTAATAGGATTCATTATCCTAATACCGATATTTTTTATAGTGGAAAAAAGAGCAGAAGAATCTATTGTAGCAATACACATGTTGAAAAACAGGGAAATAAGAATTGCATGTATTGAAACCATGTCTTATGGAATTATCTACTCATCAGCAATATTCATCCCCTCATTGGTCATTCTCTCAATGGGTTTGAATGACCAATATGCAAGCCTGATGCTTATTCCAATTTTAGGAGCCAATGCCGTTGCAGCACCTATACTCGGTAAAATCCTTGATTCAGTGGGGTCAAGAAAGATCATGGCAATCGGAACATTAATATTGACTTTCGGTTTGGTTATCATAGCAATCTATCCAAATGATTTAATTTTATTTATTGCTGCTGGATGTCTAATCGGTGTAGGCCTTGTAACAATCATCGGTGCACCTTTAAGATATATTGTCTTGAGTGAGGCAAAACCTAAAGAAAGGGGTGCAGGCCAGGCAATTGTAAACATGTTATCAAGCGCAGGGCAGTTAATAGGCGGAGCCCTTATTGGAGGAATAATAGCATCATTTGCCGGAATTATCGGCTATAAGATTAGTTTAATATTTGCAGCATTCGTTGCATTTATTGCATTTCTGTTCTCATTGAAATTGAAAAGCCGTGATGAACAAATCGAAACAATGAAAATGAATCAATGACAAAATAAGGTACATATAATGAATATATTAATTGATCCCCTACTATTCATACAGGAATTAAAAGAAGCGACAGGAGGAATATTTAACCACTTTTTCCTTTCATGCTCATTTTATCCTGGATTTATCAAATTTTTCCAAAATCGCAAAGATAATAATGTGGTTTGAATCCCTAGAAGACGGGATTCTTATCAAAAAAAATAAGTTTTTGGAATTAATATGAATCCAGCAATTCATATAATTCAGGAATTACCTGTTCAAATTTAACTCCATATTTATGATTTTCATCACCGATTGTCTTTTCAATAGCTTTTTTGGTAAATTCACCAGCTACTTTAGCTGCAGAGGTAGGTGATTTACCAACCATAGTTGATCCGACAAATGCTGAAGCGAAAACATCCCCTGTTCCATGGGAGAGATAATCAATCCTTTCATTATAAACAAATTCACAGGAAGATTCTGCTTTGTCCAGGACAATCATACCCATTTCATTTTCCTTGTGGGTATCTCCTTTTAAGATTACATATCTTTTAGTGAATCTGGAAAGTTCTTCTGCCATTTCCAGCATTTCGTCTTTTGAAAATTCTTCTTTCCATTCTTTATGTAATAGATAGCAGGCTTCAGTTGTGTTTGGAAGAATATAATCTCCCAATTTACAGAGTTCACACATCTTATCTGCAAACTCTTGGTCAAAGCCATTATAGAACTCACCGTTGTCTGCCATAGCAGGGTCAACAAATACCAGCCCATCAGGCTTTAATCTTGAATCAATGATGTCTTTTATATAATCCAATTGTTCCATTGATGCAATAAATCCTGTATATATGGCATCAAAATATATTCCTTCCTTTTCCCAATGATTTTTGATTGCAGGAAGGTCTTCTGTCAAATCTCTAACAGTAAAATCTGTAAAACCTGAAGTATGTGTAGATAAAACAGCTGATGGAAGAATTGCAGTTTCTATTCCAAAGGCTGATACGACAGGTAATGCGACTGTTATTGAGCACTGTCCATAACATGAAATATCCTGTATAGTTAAAATCTTTATCGTTTCACTCATTTTCTCAACTTAATATTTTTTTTTTCATAAAATGCATTATAATATTTTATAATATGTATTATAAAAAGATTTGTAGTATTAAAATGTACATTTTTAATAAAATATTTGTAAAAAATATTTATTTTAATATAATATATTCTAAAATTTTTCATATTTTGTTCATGCTAAAATCATCATTGAGTATACTATCAATTATATTTATTTCATCCATAAAAACTAAAAATTGTATAAATCCTTTTCATCACTCTCCAAATTGAATTCAAACATGGCGATTTAATCCCTATTTAAAATTATCAGGCAATAATCTCAATGTCATGATATCTAATTTTCGGCTCTTTTCAATCAAGAAAGTGTCTTAATATACACAGTTTAAATTTTCCATCAAAAACTATTTTTTTGGCTGTCTTTTTTTGCCAATAATTATTTATTGTTAAATTTATATAATAGAATATTATGGGAAAACTTTTCGCTGCTCAAAAAGTAAACACAGGAAGACAGATTGAATGGGACTTTGCCAAAGTTTTTGCAATCGTGCTCATGATAGTTACACATTATTTTGCCTTTTGCAGTTTCGGCAATGTGGATTATGGAAAAACAACCGACATAATGTTTATACTGACCCAGTGTTCAGCCCCGATATTCATGTTTGCAATGGGTATTGGAATGGCATATACCCGACATGATTCCCCAAGAGAATTCATTGTTCGTGGAATCAAGCTGCTTCTGTTGGGTCTGATTATAAATATAATGTATTTCCTATCAAATTATGCTGCAGGCGTACCTCTGGAGTATTCCTTATTATCATTCATAGCCAATGACATTCTTCAGTTCGCCGGATTGAGCTTTATACTGATAGGAATCTTTAAAAGGTTTAATGTCAGAACAATCAAAATATTCATAATAAGCATAGGATTTTCCTTGGTTGCAACCTATTTTTCAGATTTCACTTTCAGCAATATGTACTTAAACCAGTTTTTAGGCCACTTCATTGAAACACAGGGCCTGAATATTGTCAGCTGTTTTCCTATACTAAACTGGTTCATCATTCCTGTTTGCGGAATGCTTTTTGGAGAAAATTTAATAAGATGCAATGACAAGGATGAGCTATACACAAGAATAATTAAACCGACCCATTCTTTGACTTTCATAATGCTGGTTGTTGGCCTCATTACACTGGAAGGCATGTTTTCAGTTACCGGAGGAACCGTTCCTGAAAAATTGATGTATCTCCATGCATCCCTTCCTGACATAGTAATTCTAATAATAGTCTCATTATTCTTCGGTTCCCTGTTCTATTTCGTGGCTAAAAGATCATCACCTGCAGTTATAGATTTTATCAGAAAATCCAGCGGCAATGTTACGGTCATATATATTATTCAGTGGGCATTGATTCTTTTCTTAACATACATTAATCAATTCCTGCATATTGAAACAAATTTGGGAATCGCAATTGCTGTTTTAATATTGATTATAATTGCTTCATTTATATTGAGTGAAGCATACGTGAAAGTTAAAAGGCATTTTCTGCATTAATTATGCTTAAAAAAAAATAATATAAGAAAGGTAACGTTCAGTTTTTCTTCTCGATGATTTCCTTAAGCTCTCTGATTTCTGTTTTCAGCTCATCGATAGTCTGCTCGTTTTTTGCAATCTGTTCGTTTAAGTTGTCAACCTTTTTTCCTACCTCATAGATGTGATAGCTGCCCTCCTTAAGCATGCTGTCCATGAAATAGGTTGACATTGCACCGGTAATTGCACTGAATATGAAAACACCTATTATCAAAAGAATCAGACTTACAATCTTTCCCTGAACTGAATTCGGAGTGATATCCCCATATCCGACCGTAGTTATGCTGACAACGACAAACCAGAGGTTGTCAAAGAGATTGTTCATTGAAGGGTCGACCATGTAAAGGCCCAATGTGGATCCTATTACAATCAGAAGCAGGACAGCAAGGATTTCATCAAGATGAGTGTCCTTTAAAAAGTCCCCTATTATATTGAAGTACTCTCCAACCAGGAAAAGTATTCTGAAAACCCTAAGCAGCCTCAGGTATCTGACGAAGATTAATGAGGAAAATACTATATCAAATGGTATGGAAGCTATAAGCTCCAGCCAATTCTCTTTCATGTACTGGCCCTTATCCTCAGCCTTCAGCAAGCCTCTGAAAAAGTCAAAAAGAAGGATTATACAGACTACAACATCAAAGAATAGAATCTTTTCATAGAGTTCAGGAGAAATGTCAAATGCTATAGTGGAAGTTATGAATATTATATCAAGAATAACCAGAAAGCTCAATATGATTCTGGTTATGTTTAAGACTTTCTTATTCAAAGATATTCACTCCTCCAAAGTATCTGTCCTGAATTGCCTCTCGTCAGTAATCTTGAACAGTAATAACGTTTTCACTGTCTGACCTGCTGCCGTAACCGTCGCTGTATGAGTTTGTGTCAGTTGTAGTATAAACACTTCGATTCTGATAGGTGGAATTCTGCGGGAGAATGCTTGACGAGTTGGTATTGATTTTAACGACCTTTTTGTTGATTACAATGTTTTTGGTCGCATTGCATCCGTCAAATTTGTCATTTCCTGCGAATTTTACCTTGACTACACACTGTCCTTCCATGGTGGAATTAACCTCAAAGTCAGCCTTGCCGTTGGCATCTGTACTCAAAAGTACTGGAAATGTTTTACCGGAGCTTTCGAAAACTGTAACGTTTAGAGTTTGATTTGAAATTGGAGTTCCGTTCACGTCAGTCAATTGAAATGAAACGTTATCTCCTTCAGTTAAGTTTGCAGCGCTTGCTATGGTAATTTTTGAATCAGTCTTAGGTGATGCCTGATGTGACATCAGAAATGAAAAAGCACCTATAACAACAACTATTATTGCTATTACCAATAAGATATTTTTAAAGTTCATGAACTACACCTTTAAATAATTAATTATTTAATCATTTATATTAATTTTTTCTTTTCAAGCCACATATCATTCATTCGAAAACTTTTCTGACCAAATCATTAAGTTAACACTTTTTATTAATAATTTATACACAATACTATATATATGTTTAAGGACAAATATAATATCAAGATTAAGGAGAAGGTCAAATGGATGAATGGAATATAGGAGATCCTGACTGGTGGGGAGATGGATTTACAAGAGCCGAAAACTATGGAAGAAATGATGAAGAAGATGAAAATCCACCGGATTATCAAAAAGATGCCATTGAATTAAACAAAAAAGGCCTTTATCACGAAGCATTGGAAGCCATAAATGATGCCCTTGATTCAAGTCAGAACAGCAGAAACTGGAACATTAAAGGAATCATCCTGAACAACCTGGCCTTGGATGACCCGTCACTATTTGAAGAATCAATCGACTGCTATAACAGATCATTGAGATTAAAAGACAGCAAAATAGTCAAAAACAACAAGGCAATATGCCTGTCCGACTGGGCATGGTATCTTCAGGACAACAGACATTACGACTTGGCTTACGAAAAATTAATGGAAGCACTGCCAATGTTTGAAAACAAAGACATTGATTATGCATATGCCCTGAATGCGGCAGGAGTGATTTTCCACAAGACAAACCAGCGAATAAGGGCAAGGGCCATGTATGATGAGGCTTTAGTTTACGATCCAGAAAACGAGGTCTACAAAGACAATATTAAACGCCTGATTAAAGGCCTGGATGTCGATTACGAATACCGATGAAAAAAAAATAAATAAGGTGATGCTTTAGATTTTAAAATCGTATTTGCCTCTTTGAGTCCTTTCAAAGTAAGTTAAACCAATAGTAAAAGGAATGATAATATATTTAAGAGCAACGAACCAAGGCATTCCCCATATCACATTGAATACCAATACGACAACAGAAGAAACAAGAGTTATCAGTATCGCAAAGTTTGCAACCATGTAATTTTTTCTGTATTCCATCAGGAAGAAAATTGTACTGATTAATGTCACTACCCCAACCATTCCAAGAGGATTTTTTAAATTTATTGTATTTGCAAGCAAACCAAATATGATAAGAACAATATATGAAACTATTGCAGCGATGAAAAAAGCTTCCTGATTCCTTTCTGCATTGAATCCATAGAATGAATAAACCAGAAGACAGATACAAACTATAAGTGAAAGGAAATTTGTTGCAGCAGGAAGAGAAAATTCATTATAGACTGCAATAACACCATATAAACTGTTTATAGCTGCCAATATTACCAATATACTTTGAAAGAGCAGCCCATAGGCCAATCCTTTAGAAATTCCAAAACGAGCTAAAACTTCCTCATTATCCATAATATCTAATCCTTAAATTTATATCAATATATCTTATTTTAATCCATATTAAATTTTTTTGTTAATTTAAGTAATTTTAAATAATTAATCAAACAATTCCTTAAAAAAAATTAAGAAATTGTAAAATGAATTAAAAAAAAATTATCTGAATTTTAAATACTTGCTGAAATCGTCGAAAAATATCGGATTATCCTTCATTGAATTATATACAAATGCAAATACAACAAGAGTTATCAAAACATCTACAACGATAAGTGGCAATTGACTTATGAACATCAGAATTATGAATTTCCAAAAGTCTCCATATACAAGGCCAAACTGGACTGCAGTAGTCAGGAGTGAACAGATAGTGCTTAAAAATGATGCAAACGCCACGGCAATGACCGGTGAAAACTTATGTTTTCTTAAAGCCGTGAATACCAGATATGCTACAAAGGGACCTACAACACCAATTGAGAAAATATTTGCTCCCAATGTTGTCAGTCCACCATATCCCAAAAGTACTGCCTGCAATAAGAGAATAACAGCAGCAATTACAGATGTAATGGCCGGACCAAATATTGATCCGCTAAATCCGTTACCAAGTGCGCTTGAAGTGGTTCCGGTAACAAATCTGACACCAAAAAACTGCAGGACAAACATCAATACTGCACTGATTCCCAAAACTTTCTTGGACTCCGGCACTTCCCTTATAACGGTTCTCATCTGCCTAATTCCGATTACAATAAATATCAATGCTAAAATAAACCATATAATGCACCAATACAATGGCAAAAATCCTTCTACAATATGCATTAACATACCTCCAATATAACAATTATGTAACTAATATGTATTAAACATTGCTTAATTGGTCAAAACAAATAAATACTATCAAAAACGATATAATCTGTGTTCTTCCAATAAATTTTAGAAATCGTTCTATCACAGCATTAAAAAAAGGAACTTATTTTTAAAAATTGGAAGAATACCTTTAATTACTGCTGTTTTTTATCAATAATTTTTTCATGATTCTCACACAGATATTCATCAGATTACCCCATGATTTTTAGACAGATATTCTTAAAGAAACACACAATAATTCATAATACTCTCATGAAAATTATATTATTTTTAATCGGTTATTAATCTAAACAATACATTCCATCATAACCAAGCCAATGCAGTGATGCCTACCTACATGGGACAAGAAAAAAATATAATTTTTTATACATAACTTTATAACATAGTAACAACAATTATATAATATGAACAGTGAAAATGAATTTCCAATGCTTGAAGAGTTCAAGGAATTCGTAACGAATTTCCCCGAAGAATGCAAGGATGAAAAGTTTGAATACATACACGATTTTGATGAACTTAAAAACATCCATAACGAAAGATGGGGATACTATCTTCCAGGATATGATGAAAAAAAAGACAAATTCAGATATATAATACTGGAAATATTCTATGAAAGCGAAAATGAAGTTCTGTTTGAATTTTACGGATATGGCGACAGCATACCTAAAAGTATACTCACTTTCATCAAAAGCGAAAGCAGCGTGAAAGAAAAGATCATAAGCTTTTTTGATGAATATCCGAACATAAAGAAAATCTATCCCACATTGAACGAGGACAAATTTCCCGCACCGGAATGGCTGGTCTATCCCGAACTGAGCATGGGATCACTTGGCTGGAGAATGGGATGCGGCGAAGACTACCTGATGGTCCTGTCAAGAGTCCAGTTCAATACTCAAAAATTTTCAATACGATTTAAAAGGCCAAAGAACTGGAGTTTCAACGATGAATTCGCAGAGTATATGGGGCATAGACTTAATCTATATGCAATCGGATGGAGCGACAGGGGTCTGCCGAAATACAATCAGACACATGGGCAAAAATACGCTTTGAGCGATGAATTTGCATCAAAGCTATTGAATGAAGAATTCAGAATTGACCATGTGCACTACAGGAATTTGAAGGAAGGGCATCTGGATTCAAAAAATAGTGCTCTTAAGAACGGAGCTGACTGGGAAAAGAGCAAATATAGTGTTCTATTGAACCTGCTTTACTACAAAGTAACAGAAGACAGATATTTAATCAACGAACTCTTTAAAACAGGCAACAAAGCTCTTTCAATTAATCCTGAAGACCCATACTGGATTGATGAGAAGCTGGACTTGGCACTGATGGAATTGCGCGATGAAATCAATGGTCTCTATGAACACCGAGATAAAATCGACTGGATATACACGGAATTTCTGAAAGAAGCTCCATATGACTACAATCTACACGAATCAAAAGGAATGTTGAACTACCACGACTTGTAGAAGTCGTGGATTATTACTTCACGGGCCAGTACTCTCCCACGAGAGTAGAATTACCGTGCTATCCCCCCAGTCCCTGAGGTTCATCATATCATTCCGGAAGATTTTTAAACCTTCTTTATGAATATTTTTTAGCCGTATTTACGTCCCTGTCATGTTTTGTTTTACATGATGGGCAGATCCATTCTTTTTGGTTGTCCTTTAAATTTTTATAATAGTATCCGCATTTGCTGCAATTTTTGCTTGATGGGAACCATCTGCTTATTTGAACAAGTTTCTTACCATACCACTTGCATTTGTATTTTATCATGTTTACTAGTTTGTACAATCCTATTTTTTGTAGGGAAGAGCTTATATCTTTATTTTTGAACATTTCTTTGATATCAAGGTTTTCCATGCATATTATGTCGTATTTTTTAACTAGGTAGTGGCTAATTTTATGGTATATGTCATTTAATTTGTTTTGTTTTTTTCTACCCATTTTCCTAGAGTTTTTAATGTTTTATTGTAGAGGTTGCTGTTGAATTTTTGTTTTGATAATTTTCGGAGTTAACAAACTTAAACCCAGAGTACACAAAAAATCACTTATCTTATGCCTAATTCTATTATTTTTTATCTTATAAATTAATTTCAAACCTAAAAAAATTGAAATCAAATTTAATATAAGACTATATAATATAATATTAAAACACCATATATAAAGAAATGTAAGAGAGCATTTGACGACTAATAAAACAAATAACACAACCACCAAAATAATAAAAAATCATTATCATATCCCAAAATAATATCTTGAAAAAAAATATCCCCTTTCACTCCTCAGAAAATAGTATACACGCTTAAAAAAAATATCATTTAAGAATCAAAACAAGAATAAAAATCAAATAAAAAGAAACAAACTACCATTTATCAATAAGTACATCTTACCTTGCAATTCATCCCCGACCTAAGAGGTCGAGGTATTCTTGCAAATATATGATAAATCAAAACACCGCAGAATATAGGTATATGAAAGTACATATTCCAATGCAAAACTCTTTGTCCGAGATACAAATCTTACCCGAAAACAGGAAGAAAAATACATTACCGGCAAAATCATACAGGAAAGGGCATTCGTAGATTCAACGCCGAAAATCGGAAGAATGACAACAAGCCACAGATATGCAATACTTTCAAACCACATTAAGAATCTGTCCGAATATGAAAAAGAAACCGACTGGAGCCTGCACACGATAGCACCCAACTCACAATTCAAAATACTGGATGTCTATGAATATGAAGGAAAAAACCAAATATTATTGTTGCATCTGATAGATGGATTTTCAAGTGTCTTTGAAGACAACTGGACCATTAAAAGTGAAATCGTTGAAAATGCAAGAGAAATATTTGAAAAATCTTTTGAAAAAGAAGTGATAGAAAGTGTCAACAGTGAAATGTGGCTTCAGCGTTGTGAATTTCCAATAGGTCTTGACTCAGATGACGAGTACTGGCCGATACAAAATTTCTAAAGAGAAGTAAATATTGCAAAAACTAAGTAAAATTACAAAACAATAGCAATATTGCTTTAATATTAAAATTAAAAAGATTTAAATACTTTATTTGATAAAATAAATAGTAGTTCTTCCCATTTGGAAAAAAAATGTCTGGCTTGACTAAGTTCTATTTATTGGAAAACGTGTTTAAAAATGTCTTATTTTGTGGGAAGAACGATATATTTTCCCCCCTGTCAAAGAAAATATATATTTAAGTTAGAATCAAATGATTCTAACTTATTTAATTAAATATCAAGACCAAATCGGTACAATATTATGTTTAATGAAGTTTACATCCTAAAAATTGTTCCTTGAAGCAATGACTCCAGCATTAATTCCATATGGAGGCACTTCAATCCTTAAGTTTAGGGTTTTCATTAAAGCTTCTATACCTTTCCTTTTACTTGGAAGATAATTATAGGTACTTTCAGGAACACAGACCAATCCTCCAACTCTGATATCAGACAAAATTTTTAAAATAACAGACACCGTAATGTCATCCCTTTTGTTAATCAGACTCTTATTTAAATTAACTATGACATAGTCAAATTCACCGTTGACATCTTCCAAATCATCCAAGCCCACCTGAATAATATTCGCATCTTCAATAAACTGGTCAGTTATCAAAAGTCCTGCACCATAATCCTGAGTTATATCGACTATTTCTCTGATGTTTTTGGATATTTCATCATCATCAATTATATAATCCTCATGTTTTTTGCTCAATACCAGTGAAAAAGCATCTTTCTCAATACGCCTTAAAAATTCAATGTCCTCATGGATGACACCCTTATCCTCATGAACCATATAAACAAAACCACAACTAGTCTCCAAGTCTACAGTTTTGACATAAAACAATTCTGTATTGTTAATATCTGCAACATTTGACATATAAAAGCTTCTCAGTTTAGGAGAAATCTCATTCATAGGTGCAGAGCGAGCCACGATGTCTTCAGGAACAATAAATATTTTTAAAGCACCATATGCATTCAATCTATATCTTTCAGTTCTTTTCTGATGGAAACGTTTAGGTTTCAGATAGGAATCCAAAAACAAATCTGTTTCATGATGGCCTTCAATCCTGTCCAAATAATCTGCAGGCATTGAACATCCTGCCGGACGGCAATTTACTTCAATCAAAACAGGACCATTTTCATCAAGCATATATTCACCATGAACAGGACCGTATTTTATTCCAAGTGCATCAGTTACCTTATATGCATATTCAACCATTTCACTTTCGCCAAGGCTCAACTCATTAACTGTTTCAATGGTATCATAAATAACAGATCCATCAGGAGTCTGTACTTTATTGTATTTCCAGATGCTGACTACCTGATGAACACCATCACATGAAGTAGTATTCAAATAGTATTCCTCTCCTTTAATACGCTCCTGAATTACAACTTCCTCGATTTTTCCACCAAAAACATTAGTACTATACAAAGTTTCTTCAACGGCTTTAATCATCTGCTGTCTATCCAAACACATATGGACACCAACAGATGCGGCACAGTAGACCGGCTTTACGATAACATCCTCCAATCCTTCATTATCGTAATACTCAATAGCTTCCTCCAAAGTCCTAACGGATTTACCTTTAATATGTCTTAGACCTGCTTCTGCAATTTTTTCCTGCATCTTATCCTTAAATGTGAAATAATCCATGTTCTCAATAGGATTGCATAACAAATCCAAATCATTGGCCAGTTTTGTAGCTAAAACTACACCCTCCTCACTGGAAGGAATTACCAGTTTAGGGTCCCATTTTCTTACGACTTCCAAAGTCTCTTCGTATGTATCCCTTTCATAAATCATGTCAAACTTTTCATCAATGGATGCATATCCACTATTATACTCTTCAATACGCTCTTCTTTATTTGATTCATGAAAGCGCAATTGCAATACAACAGGATTATAACCCCTGTTGACGATGTCTCCGATATAATTAAGTCCTGTTGATCTTGCATCAACTACAATAATATTTCTCATTAAATACCTCCTTAACTGTTTTTTGATGCTATAACTCCCGTATTTAAGCCGTATGGCGGCACTTCAATTTTTAAGTCCAAAGTTCTTAGAAGGGCTTCAATACCTTTTCTTCCACCAGGAATATAATCACAAGTGCTTTCAGGTATGAATACCACACCGCCAACTTTGATATTTGAAAAAATGTTAAAAATCAATTCAATTACTTTAAATTCATCCAAATGAATTAAACTTTTATTCAAATTAATGATAACATAGTCAAATTCACCACTCATATCATTTATTTCATCTTTACCAATCTGCACAATATTTATATCATCCAAAAACTGATCAGTTATCAGAAGTGCAGTTCCATAATCATGAGCATGGCTAACCAAAACATCAAGTTCCCTAAATAAGTCCTCCTCAATAATCGGCTTGTCTTCATATACTTCTTCACTTAAAACCAATTCAAATGCTTTTTTCTCTACATTTCCTAAAAACTCAATGTCCTGCTGCAATATTTCATGGCTTTCATGAACCAGATAAATAATTCCCCCAACCGTATTCAAATCTTCAGTTTTTCTAAAGAATACTGCTCTGTCAAAATGCTCATCGATGCTTGATTTGAAATAGCTTTTAAGTTTAGGGCTGATATTACTCACAGGTGCAGATTTTGCCACGATGTCATGAGGAACAGTGAAAAATTTTAATGCTCCATAACCTAATAATCTATATCTTTCTTTTCTTTTTTCTTGGAATCGAACCGGTTTTAAATATGAATCCAATATTGCGTCAGTCTCATGGTGTCCTGCAATCTTGTCCAGGAATTTTGCAGACATGTTTCCTCCGCAGGGTCTGCAGTTAACTTCAATCAAAACAGGACCCTTTTCATCAATCATATATTCACCATGAACAGGACCATATTTAATTCCAATTGCATCGGCTACCTGATATGCATATTCAACCATCTTGGATTCTCCGATGTTAAGATTATTGACTGTTTCAGCAGTATTATAAAGAATAGATCCGTCCATAGCTTTTATCTTATGATATTTCCAAATCAGGGTTATTCGATGGACGCCATCATTGGAAACCGTATTGACGATATATTCATCACCAATAATGCGTTCCTGAAGCAGCAGTTCGGAGATGTTTTCACCGTAATAGTTATGCTTATTGTTAAAGATATCCTCGATAGAGTTGATCATTTCCTCCTTGTTTGAACAAAGCTTCACACCGGCAGATCCCGCACTGTATATTGGCTTTAAGACAACCTCATTCAAGTCCTCGGCATCATAGAATTCAACGGCTTCCTCAACAGAGCTGATGACTTTTCCTCTAATGTATCTGAGACCATTGTCCTTAAGTCTTTGCTGCATTTTATTCTTTAAAGTCATTGCTTCAAGGTTTTCTATAGGGTTGCACAATAAATCCAAATCATTGGCAAGCTTTGTAGCCAAAATAACCCCATGTTCATTACCCGGAAGAACAAGTTTTGGATTTAATTTCTTCACAGCATCAAGAGTCTCTTCATAAGTATCCTTTTCATAAAGAATGTCAAACTCTTCATTAATTTCATCATAATGGTGATTTAACATTGCTTTATATGCTTCGACATCTTCGCCTGCAGGTTTCAATTCCAATACCACAGGCTTATAACCTCTGTTTACAATATCCTCTATATAATTAATTCCTGTTGAAATACAGTCTACAATAATAATACTTTTCATGACAAACCCCCACTCATTTTTCTTTTGATGCAATTACACCCTGCTTTACGCCGTATGGCGGAACTTCAATTTTCATTTCCATAGCTTTCAATAATGCTTCAATACCTTTTCTTTTACCTGGAATGTATCTGTAGGTAGTTTCCGGGATGAAAATAAATCCGTCAACCTTAATGTATGAGAACACATCGAAAAGAGTGTCGATTGTAAGATAATTGCTTTTTTCAATGAAGCTTCTATTCAGATTAATGATGACAAAGTCAAACTCACCATTAATATTTCTAACCTCTTCCAATGCAATCTGCATAATATTGACATCAGACAGGATTTGATCTGTTATCAAAAGGCCATAGCCATATTTTTCAGTGGCTTGAATAATCAGCTTAAGCTTTTTAACTGCAATGTCAACATTAAAATGATAGTTTTCATCAATTTCTTCACTTAAAACCAAATCGAATGCATTCTTCTCAACGCTTCTTAAAAACTTAATGTCATCCTGCAATATATTATAATCTTCATGAGATAGGAAAATCAGCCCGCAGCTGGTATTTGAATCTTCCGTTTTAGGATAAAACTTTTCACTGGCAAGCAAATCGTCAATGACACTGTCATGGAAACTTCTTAATCTGGGGCCAATATTGTTCATTGGAGCGGATCTTGCAATGATATCTTTTGGAGCAACAATCATCTTAAAGGCACCGAATTCACGGAGCCTGTATTTTTGTATTCTTCGCTTTGTAAAGAATTCTGGCTTAAGATATGAATCCAAAGCAGAATCTGTTTCATGCTGGCCGGAAATCTTGTCTAAAAAGTCCCCAGGCAAATGACCAGGCATAGGACAGCAGTGGATATCAATTAAAACCGGCCCGTTATCATCAATCATATATTCTCCGCTTACAGGACCATATTGAATTTTAAGTGCATCGCAAACATCATATGCATAGTCAATCATTTCCGCTTCACCGATATACAAATCATTTACACTTTCAACAGTGTCATAAAATAAAGAACCGTCGGAATTTCTTGTCTTATTGTATTTCCAGATGGTAGTTACGCGATGAATGCCATCACATGAGACGGTGTTTATAACATATTCCTCTCCGTCAATAAACTCCTTAACCATAAGTGCACTGTCTGATTCGGCAAAAAATGTTTCAACGGCATTTATCATCTCCTTCTTATTGAAACAGATTTTTTCATCATCGTTATCCAATTGTCTTACGACAACATGGCTTAATGATTCGGAATCATAAAAGTCTATGGCCTGACCGGCAGAAAATATTACTTTGGACCTGATGTGGCGAAGATTATTCTCGGCAAGTTTCTTTTGAGTCTCTTCCCTGACTGTAAGAGCTTCAACACTCCCAACGGTATTTCCCAAAAGTTCCAAATCGTAGGACAACTGTGTGGCCAAAGATACTCCATTCTTACTTCCTGCCAAAACAAGCAAGGGATCTAACTTACGAACAGACTCAAGAGTATCTTCATATGAATCCTTTTCATAAATCACTTCGAAATCATAATATGATTGTTCATATTCCAATTCCATTCTTTGCCTGTATTCATCAATATCCTCATCTTTATCAGGTATTAATTCCAACACAATAGGATTGTACCTCCTATTGAAAATGTCATCTATATAATTAATCCCTGTTGATTGACAGTCTACCACAATAATATTTCTCATGAAAATTCCTCCAATATATTATTAAATTTATTTTTAATTAAATATAAAATTTTAGAAAAAGAGAATTTAAAAAAAATAGTATAATAAAAAAAGAAAAGAAATAAGAGTTCTTTAAATGAACTCTTCAGTTTGGCCTGCCTGTGTTGAACTCATCCTTGGACCTGATTCCCACCAGTGAAGCAAAGATAGATACTATGCAGGCGCACATTGATATGGTACAAATCATCTGGGAAGACTGTACAATCAAATCAGCGTACTGGGTTGATAAAGGCAAATTGCCCATAACCAAAGCGAATACCAGTGTCAAAAGACCCAAACTCATGGTCTGGCCGATTGTTCTCATTGTTGCCTGTGAAGCTGAAGCGGTAGGAGCATCCTTTGGAGGAACGGAACTCATGATTGCATTCATGTTCGGACTGGAGAAAAGTCCCATACCTATACCCTGAAGAATCATTGCCAGAACAACAATATATACAGGCATGTCCTTGTTTAAAAACACCAATATCAGAAGAGCAACAGTAGCTATCGCCATACCTGCAGCAGCCAATTTCTGAGGATGAATCCTGTCTGAAAGCTTACCTGTATTAGGAGCAAGAATTGCCATGATTATAGGTGTTACAATCAAAATCAGACCTGCCATCTGTGCGTTCCATCCTCTGACATACTGGAAATGATAATTAAGGATTGTCGTAACGACCATAATTGCCAGATAGCTGCATAATGCAGCGATATTGGATGAAGTGAATTTCGTGTTTTTAAAGAGCTTCATATTAAATACAGGTGAAGTCTGCCTTAGCTCCCATACGGCAAATATCACAAGCAAGATAATTCCAATAACAGTCAATATTATTCCTGTCGGATGAATAAGATTGGTAAATCCGTAAATGAATAGCAGAATTCCAATCGCATAGAGAACAGAACCGAACTTGTCGATTGCATCATGTTCATATGTCTTCCATTCCTGAGGTATTTTTAAAATCATTACAAGAATACACAATACTAAAAATGGAATTACAACATAAAATATTGATCTCCATCCGAAATTATAAACCAGAAATCCACAGATAACTGGAGACAGTGAAGTTGCAAGATAAACCCCTGTTACAGTAAATCCTAAAGCCTTTCCTCTGTTTTGAGGTTTCACTGCAGATACTACCATAGCCATTGCAGCAACATTTACAAAGGCTACGCTTGCACCCTGAACAATCCTGAACAACATGAATGATTCTGTTGAAAAGGATAATGAAGCGCCGATAGAACCTATTAAAAATACACAAACCCCAATGAGCAGGGATTTTTTAACCCCGAATTTACCTGAAATCTGTCCTGCCGGAACCGTAAATACGGCCATTACCAGGAAAAATATTGTTGGAATCCAGTTTTGAATGACATTGTTCATGGCAAAGTCATTGGCTATTGCCGGAACCCCAATTATAATACCATTTGACAGAAAAACTCCAAAAAATGAAGTCAGAAATGATATCAATACCACATAAGTTTCATATTCAATTTTCAATTTTTACACCCTCTTTTTTATATAATTATTTAGTATTAGTATTAAATTCATCTTTTGATTTTATTCCAACCAATGAAGCAAAAATTGCAATTATGCATATGGTCGTACAGATTATGCATACTATCTGGGAACTTTGAACAATCATACCTGCATATTGGGATGACAATTCAAGATTACCCATAATCCAGGCAAATACTAGTGTAAGAAGCCCTAGACTCATGGTCTGACCAATAGTTCTCATTGCAGACTGTGCCGCTGATGCATTTGGAGTCTCATTCGGAGGAACGGAACTCATAATGGCATTTGTATTAGGACTTGTAAACATTCCCATACCTATACCCTGAAGAATCATAGCTATGACAATAAGATAAAGCGGAGTATTTGCATCCAAAAATATCAATATCACAAGAGTTACAGTAGCAATGCTCATTCCAATGGCAGCCAGTTTCTGAGGATGAATCCTGTCTGACAGTCTGCCTGATGTCGGAGCCATAAATGCCATGATTATAGGAGTAATAATTAAAATAAGCCCTGACATCTGGGCATTCCATCCTCTGACATACTGAAAATGATAATTAAGAATTGTAGTTATTGCCGCTATCGCAAGATAACTGCACAATGCAGCAATGTTTGAAGAAGTGAACTTCATATTCTTAAAGAGGCTCATATTGAATGCAGGAGTATTGACTCTAGTTTCATAGTATCCAAAGACAATCAGCAGAATAAAACCTATAACAACACATATCCTTCCTGTAGTATTCATAAGGCTTGTAAATCCATAAATGAAAAGTAAAATGCCCAGTCCATATATGATATATCCTAGAGAATCGATTTTATCATTTTCATATGTCTTCCAGTCACCAGGGATTTTCCAAATCATTAGTATAATACAAAGGACTAAAAACGGAATTACAAAGTAAAACATAGACCTCCAGCCAAAATTATAAACAAGAAATCCGCAGATAACCGGAGATAATGATCCTGCCAGATAAACACCCGTTACTGTAAACCCCAATGCCTGCCCTCTTTTTTCAGGCATGATTGCCTGTACAACCATTGCCATAGCCGCAACATTTAAAAATGCTCCACCTATCCCCTGAATCACTCTGAAAAACAGGAATGATTCTGCGGAAAATGACAGACCTGCACCAATTGATGCAAAAAGAAAAACAAGAACTCCTGCTATCAGGGATTTCTTCACACCGAATTTACCGGAAATCTGACCTGCCGGAAGCGTGAATACAGCTACAACAAGAAGCGCAACAGTAATAATCCAGTTCTGAACCACATTATTCATTCCAAAATCGCTTGCAATGGACGGTACTCCAATGACTATCCCTGCAGCCAGAAATACTGCAAAAAATGAAGTGAGAAATGATACGATAACCACTGATGATTCGGAATCGAATTTCATTTTTATTTCTCCTCAAGCAGTTTCATGCCGTTGACGGCAATTTCCTTTAGCCTGTTTTTAAACTCTTCATCCTCATCGGTAAGACCTACTGCACTATCCCAGTCTTTAGAAATTTTTCTGAATTCGGGAATCAGTTCATTGGCTTTATCAGTAGTATTCAGCATATATTTGCGTCGGTTTTGAGGATTGATTTCTCTTTTTATGTATCCTTCATCCTCAAACTTTTTTAGGATTTTGGCAATGTTACCCTTGCTTTGGCAGAACATATTGACAAGATCTTCCTGAGAACAGTTGGGATTATCATAAATAAACATCAGATAACGTACATTATGCCCAAAATCATAATCCTTAATCTTGGATTTTAAATATTTTTGCTGATTTAGAGAAATATTATGTATCCAAGCAATTATTGGAGAATTATCATTTATTGCTTGAAAAATTTCATCATCCATTAATCTTCACCGGTTAATTATCTGGAATTTATATGATATAAATGTTTCTTTTGAAACAGTTGATTATGAAACTATTATTTAAAAGATGTGAAAAATCACACAAGCGACCAGTCACACTTCAATAATCCTTAAAAAAATCATTAAATATAATAATATATAGGAAAAACACAAAAGAGGGATAGAATGTGTAAATTCAATAGGAAAATCTACCATAATAAGGATATCAAGTACAAACTTTCTCTAATTTTCCATGTTCAGTATATCTTTGACTTGTGCGGAATTGATGAAAAAGTGATTAATATATTACCAACAGAACACATTGATAAGAGATTCGCAAACAAAAGACTGGATTTTGTGGTGGAATGCGAGTCTGGAAACATATATAATATTGAATGCGAATCTTCATCAATAACTTATAATACGCTAGACAAAACTTGGAATTATGCCAAAAACCTAATCTGTAAGTATGATAATGATATATACACTTTGATAATCGCATTAGCCGAAAATAACAAATTTTCTGAAAAACATATTGGAACAACAATACATAAGCCCATCATACTGGAAATGAAAAAATTAGATGGAAATGAACATTTAAATAATATAAAAAAGAAACTCAATAACAACAAAGAATTAACATCACATGACTGTGCAATAATTGAAACCATCCCTGATATGAAAAACACTCAAAAACCTGATATTGTTATTGAAGAATTATGTAACATCATCAAAAACGGGAAAATTACTGCAGAAAACAGATCAAAATTGCAGGCAACAATGTGGTTAAACATAGATTATTATATCAAAAATCAAACCAAAAGAAAAGAATTAATGGAGATGATTGATGTGAAAAAATCTTGTGAATCCGAATTTTTTAAATGGCGGGAAGCAAATATTAATGAAGGAAGAATACAAGGAAGAATAGAAGGTAAAATAGAAGGTAAAATAGAAATTATCAAAGAACTGCTAAAATCAATGACCCCCAAAGAAATCGCAGAAAAAACAAACACACCATTAACAGAAATCAATAAAATAGCAAAACAATAACCATTTCCAATAATATTTTTAAACAACCATCACCAAAAAAAACATACCAAAAGTTGATAAAAATGAAAAAATCTTGTGAATCAGAATTTTTTAAATGGCGAGAAGCAAATATTAATGAAGGAAGAATACAAGGAAGAATAGAAGGTAAAATAGAAATTATCAAAGAACTGCTAAAATCAATGACCCCCAAAGAAATCGCAGAAAAAACAAATATATCCCTAACAGAAATCCAAAAAATAGCAGAACAATAGCTATTTTAAATTAAGAAATGAATTTTATCCTTATCTATATCATCCAAAGTATGGGATTTAACTTCACCATCTGGAATACCTAAAGCAAGAATTCCAACAATATGGAAATAATCATCAATTTTTACAATGTCTCTGACTAACTTTTCTGAATCTTCACCATCAGATGACTTTCTTAAATGGGTTTGAATCCAGCAGCTCCCAACACCGATATCAGTTGCTTTCAAATGCATGAATGATAGTGCAATTGATGAGTCTTCAATCCAGGTATCTGCAGTCAAAGTATTAGCAATAACAACAATAGCTTTATTTGCATCTTTTAAAAAGTCGGCTCCATGCTCTTTGACTTTAGACAATACCCTTAAAGTTTCTTTGTTTGAAACGACTAAAAAACTGCATGGCTTTCTGTTCATACTTGTTGGTGCCAAAAGACCTGCCTGCAAAATATCATTTAACTGATCTTTAGTAACCTCATCATCCGTGAATTTGCGAACACTTCTTCTTTTAAGCAAAACATCATCGAATTCCATTCAATCATCCTCAAACTCTTTTTCCAAGATTATTGTAACTGGACCATCATTCAACAGCTCAACTTTCATATAGGCACCGAATTCTCCGGTTTCAACCTCAATCTCTTCACTGCATTTGTCTACAAAATAGTCAAACAGTCTGGTTGCATCATCAGGATTTAATGCCTTGTGAAATGAAGGTCTGTTCTTTTTAACTTTTCCATATAAAGTAAATTGTGGAACAAGCAATAGCTTACCGCCAACATCTTTGACGGATTTGTTCATACGCCCATTTTCATCTGCAAAAATTCTAAGCTTTATTAACTTGCGGGCCAGATAATCAACTTCTTTAGTTGTATCATTAACGCCAAATCCAACTAGAACCATTAATCCTCCATCAATCTGACCGACAATATTATTTTCCACTTCAACACTGGAACTGGTAACTCTTTGAACAACAAGTTTCATTAAATAAACTCCAAAAAAATAGAAATAAGGGAAAAAATCCCTATTTGTTCATAGCTTTTTCAACAGCAACAGCAACAGCCACACTTGCACCAACCATAGGATTATTACCCATTCCGATTAATCCCATCATTTCAACGTGTGCAGGTACTGATGATGAACCTGCAAACTGTGCATCAGAATGCATTCTTCCCATAGTATCTGTCATACCGTAGGATGCAGGTCCCGCTGCCATATTATCCGGGTGCAGGGTTCTTCCTGTTCCACCGCCTGATGCAACGGAGAAGTATTTTTTGCCCTGTTCAATACATTCCTTTTTGTATGTTGCGGCTACAGGATGCTGGAATCTTGTAGGATTGGTTGAGTTACCTGTAATTGATACATCAACACCTTCCAGATGCATGATTGCAACACCTTCACGCACATCATCTGCCCCATAACATCTTACTTTAGCTCGCTCACCTGAAGAGTAAGCCTTTTCACGAACTACCTTAACTTCACCGGTGAAATAGTCAAATTCAGTCTGAACATAGGTAAAACCGTTGATTCTTGAAATGATTAGTGCAGCATCTTTTCCCAAACCATTTAGAATAACCCTTAAAGGTTCATCCCTTACCTGATTTGCAGAGTTTGCAATTCCAATAGCTCCTTCTGCTGCTGCAAAACTTTCATGTCCTGCAAGAAATGCAAAGCAACTTGATTCATCACTTAAAAGCATTGATGCAAGGTTACCGTGACCTAAACCAACTTTTCTGTCATCCGCTACACTTCCGGGAATACAGAATGACTGCAATCCTTCACCTATAGCTGATGCAGCATCAGCAGCTTTGATGCAGTCTTTTTTAACAGCTATTGCAGCTCCAACAGTATAAGCCCAGCAGGCGTTTTCAAAGCAAATTGGCTGAACACCTTTAACGATTTCATATGGGTCGAAACCTTTATCCAGACAGATTTGTTTAGCTTCCTCCAAATCCTTAATATCATATTTATTTAATACAGGAAGTATCTGGTCGATTCTTCTTTCATAACTTTCAAATAAACTCATAATTCCACCCATATCTACTCTTTTCTAGGATCAATTGTTTTAACAGCATCATCAAATCTGCCGTATTGACCTGTTGCATTTTCAATTGCTTCTAACGGGTCAACACCGTCCTTAATGCCGTCAAGCATTATGCCTAAATTGATATATTTATATCCTATAATCTCATCATCTTCATCAAGGCCGATTTCAGTAATGTAACCTTCAGTTAACTCCAGATATCTTGGCCCTTTTTTGCTGGTTGAATAGATTGTTCCTACCTGGCTTCTGTGACCTTTACCCAAATCTTCAAGGCCTGCTCCAATAGGAAGACCTCCTTCTGAAAATGCAGACTGGGTTCTGCCATAAACAATCTGTAGGAACAGCTCGCGCATTGCAGTGTTGATTGCATCACAAACCAAATCTGTATTTAAGGCTTCAAGAATTGTTTTTCCGATTAGGATTTCACCAGACATGGCTGCTGAATGAGTCATACCGGAACATCCAATGGTTTCAACCAATGCCTCTTCAATAATACCTTCTTTAACGTTTAAAGTCAATTTGCAGCATCCTTGCTGAGGTGCACACCAGCCTATACCATGTGTCAAACCGGAAATATCTGATATTTCTTTTGATTTGACCCATTTACCCTCTTCAGGTATTGGTGCAGGGCCGTGATTTGCTCCCTTTGCAACAGGACACATATTTTCTACTTCATTTGAATATATCATTTTCAATCTCCGCAAAATAATCTTAATAATAAATTATATGTCAATTATAATTAATTAATATTTATGATTGAATTTCAAAAAAAATAAAAAGAGGATGTGACGCAAAATTTTTAATCTAATTTTGTGTTTTTGATTTTTTTATAATTTTTCTTATTTTTAGTTGTTCTTTCTGTTTATTTCGTTGTATATTCTTTTTAGGTTGTGTCCAATTGTGTATAGTTTGAAT
>NZ_JAZTXC010000158.1:0-4687 GCF_045636185.1 Methanobrevibacter sp.
AAACCATTTCAACAATATTCAGATATAAGGATAACAATAATCGTTGGATGAGAAAAAGAACCACCTTTGATTCTGAGTTTGTCAATAACTACGAAGAAGAACTTAGAAAAAGCTATGGGAAGGATGTACGAATTGAAAAATTAGAATTCCATAGAACAAAACCTGCCATTATTGATGATAATCATGCAAGAACATCTTTAGCTTTAGGTTATGTTAGATATGCTGAAGACATTATCAATAACATTTGTGATGATATATTTAAAAGAAAATTGTCTGATTTTAAGCGAATTAATACATATGATAAAATCAATCATAAGTACAGCAATTATACTCCGAATTTCATAGATGCCTTTGACACATCTGAAATCGAAAGATGGAGAGAAAATAAAATCAACGAAAAATTAATGGAATTCAGATATTTGAACCGCCATGGCGAACTAAACCGTTCACTCAAAAGGGATTTAAAGACTCGAGATACCATTGAAAAGACAATATTTGAAAATATAGCTCCTGCATTGATTAGCTGGGATATTTTTAGATATTATTTAACTACTTCCGTTTCCAACCGTAAAGTTTCCACCAGTCCATTTCCTTATATTCGTGTTGAACTTGATCGCCAACAGAGAAAAGTATTTTCCAAAAGATTTCCGAAAGTTACAGATATTTTAAATCAGTTCAGCGATATTAAAATTCTTGATGTGGAAGAAAAGGACTTAATTCTATATGAGAAGTTCAAATTTGAAAAGCAAATGAAAAATTTAAAGATTAAAGTTAACCATCCGGCCTTAGGTGCAGCGCATTTGTATTTAAATAGTGATATTGACATGGAAAGTATCAGCAATGCATTTTATGTTAACGAATCTAAAATTAAAAAAGAGATTAAAAACATCGAATATATTAAAAATCCTAAAACAGATAAATCAAAAAAATTCCTTGATTTGGTTAAAGGGTAGTGTTGAATATGGATGAAAGCTTAACAACAATTCATGTAACTGAAAATTTGTCTTTGCTTAGGATTATGAATTTAATAGATGAATATCCGAATCTTAAAGAAATAACTTGCTCCCCCAGCATCTATAACAGAATATCAGAAAAGTATATTGATGCTTTGGAACAGCTGCAGATTAAAGTTGTAAAGGAATATCATTGGGGTGCATCTAAAAAGCCATGTGATTATGAAGATGAATTATTGCAACTGGCCAGCGAAGGTTATAAAGCAGCAGAAATTGCAGAAATATTCGATATAACTGTTAATAGGGTTTATTATTTGCTTAGAAGAAATAAAACCAAGCTCGATACCAATACTAAAAAATATGATTATGATGAAGTTAAATCGCTAAAGGAATCTGGCATGAAACCTAAAGAAATTTCTGAAAAGTTGAATATTCCAATCAGAACAGTTTATTATATTTTGAATAATAGGTAAATAATCAAAAACTATTTTTTTAACTTGTAATATATAATATAAGTAAGTGATTGTTATGATATTATTGCCTCAACTACCGTTATATGTTATAGCTTTAATATGTGGGTTGCTTGCTTTTTTTGTAACTCATTTATCGATGCCCAGGATTATTAGAAAGTTGGAAGCCGCAGATATTGTAGGTAAGGATTTACATAAATCATGGAAGCCTATCGTTGCTGAAATGGGTGGATTTGGAATTCTATTCGGTTTTATTATTGGAATGTTTTCCGGTATTTATATGCACGATATTCTTACATTTTCATTAAGCATTGTGCTTCTTGTTATTTTACTTGTAGGTATTATTGGTATTGTTGATGACTTACTGGTTTTATCTTCAAAAGAGAAATTGTTCCTGTTATTTTTAGCCGGTCTTCCTTTAATTTGGGTAGCTCCGGATAATGTAGGATTATTATATTTAATTTCCATTCCAATAGCTGTTTCCATTGGATCCAATCTGACCAATATGCTGGCAGGTTTAAACGGTATCGAATCAGGATTGGGTGTCATATCACTCGCATCATTAACTATATCATGTATTATTTTAGGCAAATACGATGTAACGATTATCAGTATGAGTATGCTGGGTGCTTTAATTGCATTTTTATATTATAACAAATATCCTGCTAAAATTTTCCCTGGAGATACAGGTACATTAATCATCGGTGCTACCATTGTCTGCATTGCTTTCATTGGTAGGGTTAAACTGATTGCATTAATTGTTCTGATGCCGAATATTATTGATGCAGCCATGAAATTCTACAGTGCAGGAGTTATGGAACGCCAACAGTTTAAACCGACACAAGTCGATGATGAAGGTAAATTAATAAGACCTGAAACAGGTTTCAAATCATTAATCCGATGGGTTATAAGAAGGCCGATTACAGAAAAGCAGGCTGTTCATATAATTTGGGCCATTGGTTTAATATTTGGTCTTTTAGGTATATTTGTTGCCTTTACAATGCCTGAAGTAATAGGAAATCAGACATTGGCAAATTTCCTTCAGATTAAAGAAATGTTTTATCATATATGAGGTGTGTAAATGAAGCCTTACGTTATTTTAAATGCTGCAATGACTCTTGACGGTAAAATAGTAACTGCAAAAAACAGTTCAAATATTTCAGGTGAAGATGACCTGAAAAGAGTTCACGAACTGAGAAAAAGTGTAGATGCAATAATGGTTGGAATAGGAACGGTTCTGGCAGATGATCCAAGATTGACCGTTCACAAGGTTGATGCAAATCCTGAAGACAATCCTGTTCGTGTAGTTGTCGACAGTAAATGCAGAACACCAATTGCAGCACGCATAACAAATAAGGATGCAAAAACGGTTATTGCAGTGGCCAATGAATTCAAATATGATTTCCTGGTAAGTGATAGATACAATGTATTTAAGCAAAGAGGTGTGGAATTTTTCTTCAGTGGTGATAAGAAAGTGGATTTAACTGCATTAATGGATTATTTGGCTAATGAAGGAATAAAAACATTAATGCTTGAAGGAGGAGCTACATTAAACTTTGCAATGATTGAAGCAGGACTTATTGATGAGATAAGAATTTGCATTGCTCCAAAAGTGGTTGGAGGCGTAAATGCAAAGACTCTCTTTGACGGTGAAGGCTTTGATACGATGGATGAGGGCGTTAATCTGGAATTGACTGATTCATTTACATTAGGAAAAGACTTGATTTTAACTTATAAAGTCTTAAATGATATTTAATTTTTCTAGAGGATGGGATTTTTGGCAGTTAAAGCCAAAATAAGAGATATTCGTTAATTCATGTATTTCCATATTCTTCTGCATTTCTGAGTAATGGTTAATGTTTTGTGTAGTGCAGATGCTATTATATAATGCCTCTGCTTTTCAGTAATTCACGAGGGTTATTTACAATAGCTTTCATGGCTTCTTCATCACTTAAACCTGCCCCACGTGCAATTTCATATGATTTTTCAAATGTTATCAAATCGTCAGGTGAATGGGTATCCGTATCCACCAAGAGTTTGTTTCCAACTTCACGGGCCATACTTGCAACATGGCCGTTTCCAAGGCAGTGTCCTTTACGTGCACTAATTTCAAGATAGATATCATTTTCAAGTGCAAGCTCTGCTTCTTCACGGGTAATCAATCCTGGATGGCCTAATATATCGACATATTTTGATTCAACTGCAGCCATATTTGTGCCTGGAGTTACAGGTTCGTTTAATGTTTCACCGTGTACGACCACAATTTTTGCACCTAATTGTTTTGCTCTTTTAGCTATTCCGTCAATTGACTCTATCGGTGCATGTGTGACTTCAGCACCCAAAACAACAGTTATATCCCAGTTTGAATTAATATCGTCTATTGCTGACTGGATTTTTGGAATTTCTTCAATATTATAATAATCAACATGATCTGTGATTGCGATAACTTCATGGTTTAATTTCAATGCTCTTCTTGCAAGTTCGGATGGCAATAGTTCACCATCGCTGAATAAGCTATGCATATGTAAATCTATTCTTCTATTCATTTGAAAACCTCTAACATTTATATATTTTTTAACTATATATAATAATTAGGAAATATTTAATTATTTCCTTCAATAAATTTTGGAGAATATAAAATGAATAATAAAACATTGCTTGCTTTAATAGCTATTTTTGTAATAGCTGGAAGTGTAACCGCTGTTTTCGCTGAAAATGTGCAGATTAACACTTTTAATTTTGAAACACCTAAGGATTTTAAAGTAAATTCAACTAATGATACATGTATTGTGTTACATAATGATCATAAAGATATTCTCATATCTTCTGACATTATTGGTGCAAATGCAATTAACTCCTACTTAACAGCAAAAGGTTTCAAATACAATGAAACTATAAACGGTACTAAAACTGTAACCGGTTCTGATTTAAGTGGATCTTACAATTATACTGCTAATACATTTACTAAAGATAAAGGATTTGCAATAGCATATTTATTATCTAACAAGAATAAAAACATGTCAGTTATTGCAATTGATAATGACTTTGATGCAAATGACAGTTTTGCTTCAAGTGACCTTGAAGATGCCGCAATGAGTATTGTTGATAAGATAATGCTGGCAAAATAAATTTATAATTTTAAATTTATTTTTTTTCTTTTTTTTTTGAGTCTGTAAAATTTTATAGGCCTATTTGATTTTAAATTTTTTACAGTTGAAATTTCACTTCGATGGAAATTCGTTCTAATTTTTCTTTAATTTTAAT
>NZ_JAZTXC010000159.1:0-6219 GCF_045636185.1 Methanobrevibacter sp.
TGTTGATAAATTACCCCACACAGGAATCTTATATGAATAGAAAAAATAATCCACATCAATATTAGATTCAGCACCGTCAATAACCGGAATTTTATTATTAAAAGTATCATTAACAAACCTAATTTTTTCACGACTGCGATCAGCATATATTGCTTCACCAGTTAGCTGTGAAGTCGAATTAACAAAAACACACCATGAAACAGTATTGTTCACACCACCAATATACAGTGCACCACCCACTCCTCTTGCCGTGTTATTGATAAATCTGCAATTCTCAATTGTTCCATTGTTTCCGGTCCAGGTCATTGCACCACCATTAACGGCACAATTGTTGTAGAAATTACAGTCTTTCATAGTTCCATTGTTACCCTGCCAGCATATTGGACTTAAAACCTTTTGGTAGCGGTAAATGTCAAAAATTGTGGGACCCATAATGGTACCAGGCACACTATTGGCAAAGGTTAAATTGCTGATTGTTACATTATTTCCAGATATTTTAAATATTGCAAAGTTCTGAGAACCACCCGCATCAATTGCAAAACCATTACCGTTAATAATGATATTATCCGGATTAATTGCAATAATATTATCCTGTAATACTATTCTATTACCGCCATCAAATATATAATCCTTTGAAAAATTATAAACATCACCGGAATGCAGATTCTCAATATCCTCCTTCAAATCATCATATGAACCAGGCACACCACCATTTGTTTGACCATCGTCCATATTAATCTGAATAGAACATCCCAAATTTACCTGAGTATTAACAAGCATTCCAGATACATCATTATTTTCCACTTCCCCAACATTAAAATTATCAATGTTGATTCCATGATTTTGTCCATCTGCAGTAATATTATTACTGATTTGATTTGAATCCGCTGCAAAAGCACATGATACACTTATTAAAAGACATACACTTATTATGACCAAAATCATTAATCTTTTTAAATTCAACATTGAACACCACCATAGTTATTATCACATATAAATTAATTAAGAATAACCCCCATAAATCCAGTAAACAGTTTTAATGAATGAATAATACGAACCAATTAATAAATTAATGCATTAACTTTAGAAGAACATATAATAATTTCACCAAATGTAAACTGCTTTTTACATTACTATCTAAAAATTGAAATATATAAATATTTTGGCAAGCAAATGATTGCATTCATACCCATTAATTTTCTGAAAACAAAAAAAATCGATTAAAAGATAATCAAAGGAATTTTTTTAAAAAATTTGGGTGCAATGGTGATATGCACCCATGCTTTTTTCTATCATGTCGGTGCTGAAATTACTGAAATGTTATCACCTTCGAGTATATATTCTATATCCTCGAGTATGGATCCTTCAGGAGTTGCTACTGAGGATGAATATGTTGATGTTGCATCATTTATGTATAATACTCCTTCATCCCCTTCCATCTGATTAAAACACCACATATCATAGCATGTTGCTTCGGAAAAGAATGTATAACCCACAATTCCAGCAGTCATTCCTGCCACAATTGATCCTCCTATTAACACTGCAGCATATGTTGTGCCATCAAAGTTCAAATTAAATACATTGTTGCAGACCAGTTTTGCAGTCAAAATACTAAGAACGCTTCCTATGGAAAATCCTATAGCCGCAGCCATAAGCATTCCTCCTGAAGCGGCCCCTGCAAGAATACTTAGAACAATGGTTGATCCAATACACCATATTGTACATATGGTCACGTCTGACATGCTTAAACCATCAGTAATGTGAATGGGGCCTTTATTGCTTGTAACGTTTTCTCCATTAACTTTTACTTTGCCCCCGTCTCCTACGCAAACATCATCACCTTCTCCATATGCCTTATTTCCCTTGAATGTGCAGTTGTTAAGTGACAAAAATCCCTGATTAAAGATTGCACCGCCATTTTTAGCATGATTATTTGTGAAAGTACAATTATCACAAACTATATAACCTGTATTTATAATTGCAGCGCCCCAATCCCTTTCAAATACATAGTCCATACGATTGTTATCAAATCGAACATTGTTGAAATAGCAGTTACCTGCAAAACATTTAACGGCGGAATTGAAGTTTTTAATAGTCAAATCATAAGCCATAAATATAGTATTGGAATCACCGACCATGTCAATCCATGTTTGCTCGTCATCTTCATCTTTGGCAAGACCATCAATTGTTGAACCGTTACCCATTATAAGAATAGAATCAAAACCTGATATATTTGGTGTCCAAGAAAGTTCAGATTCAGCATTTATCTTATCTGTAAAAATAACTTCAAAATTATTAACAAAGTTATCAACACCTTCATCTGTGTCAAACCATTGATCCCAGCCTTTAACCGAAGAAATTTCAGAATAATCATAGGCATCATGAACAAAACCAATGAGATTTTGCGTAAGGCTGAATTTATAGTTTTCATGAAGTACACAATCAAAAACCTGATTGAAATCCGTTATATTGGAAAAAGACATTGATTTAAGATAATCAAAACCAAAGTGAAAAACAGGCGGGGAAGGCATATCAATATGGAATGATTCAATCCAATCTACTTTAAAGTTCAACATATCTTTGTAAAATTTGTCCAAATAAACATAATCAGATATTTCCTCATATGCAGCAAAATTCAAAATGAAATCACCACTTTCATTAAAATATTGAGCAAAATAATTAAAATCATCACCAATATTGTTTACACCACCGATTATGATGGATTTGTATATTAAAGGAATAATATCCAATTTATAACCCTTCTCTGCCGATAAATTACCCCACACAGGAATTTTATATGAATAGAAAAGATAATCAGCATCAATATTAGATTCAACACCGTCAATAACCGGAATCTTATTATTAAAAGTATCATTAACAAACCTAATTTTTTCACGGCTGCGATCTAAATATATTGCTTCTCCGGTTAGCTGTGAAGTCGAATTAAGAAAAACACACCATGAAACTGTATTGTTCACACCACCAACATATAATGCACCACCAACTCCTCTTGCCGTGTTATTGATAAACCTGCAATTCTCAATTGTTCCATTGTTTCCAATCCATGTCATTGCACCACCATTAACGGCACAATTGTTATAGAAATTACAGTCTTTCATGGTTCCATTGTTACCCTGCCAGCATATCGGACTGCTAATCCTGTCGAAACGGTAATTGCCATGAACCTTTGGACCGGGCATACTACCCGGCACACTATTAGCAAAGGTCAAATTGCTGATTGTTACATTGTTTCCCAATATTTTAAATATTGCAAAGTTCAGACAACCACCAGCATCAATTGCAAAACCATTACCGTTAATAATAATATTATCCTGATTAATTGCAATAATATTATTCTGCAATGCTATTCTCTGACCACCATCAAAAATATAATCCCTTGTAAAATTATAAACATCACCGGAATGCAAATTCCCAATATCCTCCTTCAAATCATCATATGAACCAGGCACATCACCATTTGTTTGACCATCGTCCATATTAATCTGAATAGAATCTACCAAATTTACCTGAGTATTAACAAGATTATTATCTATTTGTCCAACATTAAAATTATCAATGTTTATTTCATGATTTTGTCCATCTGCAGTAATATTATCACGGATTTGATTTGAATCAGTTGCAAAAGCACATGATGCACTTATTAAAAGGCATGCACTTATTATGACCAAAACCATCAATCTTTTTAGATTCAACATTGAACACCAGAATAGTTATTTCACATGTAAAGTACTTTTTACATCAATATCTAAAAATTGAAATATATAAATATTTTTGCAAGTGAACAATTGCATTCATGCCCTTTCTAAAAAAAATATTAAAAATGATAAATGTCCAAAACCAAATAATTGCTGTCAACACTCAGCAAATAAAAAAAAAGTTAAAGATAAATAATATTTAAAAAAATACAATTAAAATCTTGGTCCCGGGATGAAAACCAAGTCATCCGGAATATTATCATTTGAGTTCTCTAAAGAACTCAAATCAAAATAACAGCAATATTCCTTATCAACAGGACAAGAGGAAAAAACAAAATCCCCTAATATATGATGATTATCAATTGAATCATCCAAATCTGAATTTAAATTTAAAGATGTTTTTAACATTATTAATACCACTTATTCATTTAAAATCGTGGGGAAATTGGAAATCCATGTTCTGGATTGATGCAAGGTCCAATAACAGGTGCGTAATGAGGTCCGAATGGGTAATATGGGAAAACTTCCATATTTGAATCATCTACAGTGCATGGATGCAAGTAAGGGAGGATAGTACCAAATGACTCACCTTCTGCAACAGGAACATCACTACCTGGACGATAGTCAATAACAGGAATATCCATACTTGGACGGTCACTATCTTGATTGTTACTGTCATAATCAATAATTACAATAGGAACAATAGGAACAGAACCATTATCATCAGTAAAATTGCCATCTAAAATAGGGCGTTCAATATCAGAAGAAATAGGTTCAATAGCATCATGACCATTAGCAACATGATCATCTAAAATGGGACTATAAAGACTAACATCTGAAACATCAGCATCTAAATCGGAAGATGCTGAGACAGCACATACACCAACCAATAAAATTGGCAATAATAATAAACAGAATATAATTTTATTCATATAATCATCTTCGAATAATTAACCATTATTATAATCAATTCAGTAAATCACATTATTGAATTTAATATATATATTATAAAAAGTATCTATATAAAGGTTTTCGAATGTAAGTGCTTACTTACATCGTTAAATATTTAAATTAAATAAATTAAATGGTTATTTTAGAATTAAAGTAATTTAAAGAAGAAACTTTTGATTAAAACGGAAAAAATATTTCCGAGGACAATATATAAAAAGTATAAAAATTAAATAAATAACTAGGTTTAGCCATACTAAATCTTTTTTTATAATGGAGGAAAATAAATGGACGAAATTTTATTAATGCTTCCTGGTCCAACAACAGCAGACCCTAGAGTCTTAGCTGCAATGTCAAAAGCTGTTGTAAATCACAGAGGAGCGAAATACGGAGAAATATTAACTGAAACTACAGAATTAATGAGTAAAGTATTCCAAACCCCAAATAAATCTTATTTATTAACCGGATCAGGTACTGCTGCAATGGAAGCTGCTATCGCAAATACTGTTGCGCCTGGCGAAAAAATGTTAAATGTTGTTGGTGGAAAATTCGGAGAACGTTTCATGAAAATAGCTCAGACCCATGGAATTGACGCTCAGGAATTAGCGGTCGAATGGGGAACTGCAGTAACACCAAAACAAATTGAAGAAGCTCTTGATGAAAATGAAGACATCAAAGCAATTTCAGTTATACATAATGAAACTTCTACCGGAGTAGCTGCACCAATCGAGGAAATCGGTAAAGTCATGAGAAACTATGATGCATTATACATCGTAGATACAGTATCATCCCTTGCAGGAGATTATGTGGATGTAGAAAAGTTCGGTATTGATGTTTGTGTAACAGGCTCACAAAAATGTTTGGCAGCACCTCCTGGAATGGCAGCTATTACATTAAGTGATGAGGCATGGAAAGCTGTGGATAATGTTGAAACCAATACATACTACTTAGATTTAAAAGCAGCAAGAAAAAGTGGAAACAAAAACCCACCGGAAACTCCTTACACACCATCCGTTTCCTTAACCTATGCTATGAATGAAGCATTGAAAATAGTTATGGAAGAAGGACTCGAAAATAGAGTTGCACGTCACCACAAAGCAGCAAAAGCTAGTGTTGCAGCTGTAAAAGCATTAGGTTTAGAATTATTCGCTGACGAAGCAGTATCCTCTGCAACCGTAACTGCAGTTAAAATGCCTGAAGGCATTGCAGATGCTGACTTCAGAGGAACAACCCGTGACAAATACGGCGTGGAATTAGCTGGAGGACAAGACCACCTGAAAGGAAATATCTTCAGAATAGGCCACATGGGATGCATTTCCTACAAAGAGTTAGTGCAAACTTTTGCAGCCATTGGAATGACCTTAAAAGGTTTAGGTGCAATTGACGATGCAGGTGCTGGTGTAGCATCAATTACAGAATCATACTTATGATTCTACTTCTTTTCTTTTTTTTACTCAAACCCATTAAAAATATAGAATTTTTTAAAAAAAAACGCTATTTTTCATTTACTCATCAAATAATACATATTTTACCATAAAAAGCATTATTATAACAT
>NZ_JAZTXC010000160.1:0-18753 GCF_045636185.1 Methanobrevibacter sp.
AAATATTTTAGTATAGGTGAAAAAATGTCAAAACAACCAAGAAAACAAAGAAAAGCTCTTTATAATGCTCCTGCTCATACACGTGGTAAATACTTAAGTGCTACTTTAAGTGAAAGTTTAAGACAAAAATTAGGCAAAAGATCTTTACCATTAAAATCAGGAGATAAAGTTAGAGTTCTCCGTGGAGATTTCAAAGGACATGAAGGAGAAGTTCTCAACGTTGATTACGGTGCATACAAAGTAACTATTGAAGAAGTTACCTTATCAAAACCTGACGGAACTGCAGTTTTCCTTCCAGTTGATCCATCTAACTTAATGATTATTGATGCTGATACAAAAGACGATAGAAGAATAAAAAATAGAGGAGATAATTAAAATGGCTAAAATGGGATCTAGAAAACATCTTAAAAGATACAAAGCACCTAAAACTTGGCCAATCCATCCTAAAGAAGATACCTGGACAGTAAAACCTTCCGCAGGTTCTCATGCTATTGTTGATGCTATTCCATTAACTTTAGTTATCAGAGATATTTTAAAATTAGCTGATAATTCTAGAGAAGCTAAAAGGATCATCAACTCAGGTAACGTTTTAGTAGATGGCAGAGTTATTAAAGATTATAAATTCCCTGTTGGTTTCCAAGATATTGTGGAAATTCCAAAAACAGAGGAAATTTATAGAGTTCTTTTAGATACTAAAGGAAGATTACAATTACACCCAATTGATGAAAATGATTCTAAATTAAGTAAAATTGTTGATAAAACTACCATTAAAGGTGGAAAAACTCAATTAAACTTACACGATGGTAAAAATTTAATCATTGATGAAAATGATTATGCTGTTGGTGATGTAATTAGTTTAAAAGTACCTGAACAAGAAATTAATGAAGTTTATCCTTTAGAAATTGGTGCTACTGTTCTTGTTACTGGTGGTAAACACACCGGTGAATTAGGTACTGTAAGTGAAATTATTGAAAATAAATCATCTAACCCTAATACTATTATTATTGAAAATAGTGCTAAAGATGAATTTTTAACTTTAAAAGATTATGCATTTGTAGTTGGTAGCGATGCTCCAGCAATTTCTTTATTGGAGGTTAATAAATGAACCCAATGAATGAAGTTAGAATCGAAAAAGCTACTGTCAGTATTGGTGTAGGTGAAGCAGGTGAAAAATTATCCCGTGCTATCACTCTTTTAGAAGAGATGTTTGAACAAACCCCTGTAAAAACTTACTCAACAGTAACTAACCCAGAATGGGGTATTAGAAAACGTCAACCAATTGCATGTAAATTAACTTTACGTGGAGAAAAAGCTGACAAAGCAATTGATATGGTTTTAGAAGGAATCAGCAGAAACATTAAACCTACTCAATTTGATGCTCAAGGTAACCTTTCATTCGGTATCAAAGAGCACATCGATATTCCTGGAATGAAATATAATCCTGATATCGGTATCTTCGGTATGAATGTTTCAATCACTTTTGAAAAACCTGGTTACAGAATATCCAGAAGAAAAATTCAACAAAAGAAAGTTCCTCAAAAACATAGAATTACTAAAGAAGAAACCATGAAATTTATGGAAGAAAACTTTAATGTTAATTATGTAACTGAAATAGGTGATTAGTTTGCCAAGAAAATATGGAAAAGCAGCAAAAAAATGTGCTCGTTGTGGAGATCACTCTGCTATGATTAGCAGATATGGATTAAATTTGTGCAGACAATGTTTTAGGGAAATAGCTCCTAAAATTGGATTTAAAAAGTATAATTAAGGTGTTATGATATGAGTCTTATGGATCCTCTCGCAGATGCTTTAACTAATATTAGAAATAACGAATTACAAGTTAATGATTCATGTGTTATTTCTCCTGCATCCAAATTAATTGGAGAAGTTTTAAGCACAATGCAAAAAGAGAATTATATTGGTAACTTTGAATACATCGATGACAATAGAGCAGGAAAATTCACAGTAGAATTACTTGGTAACATTAACAAATGTGGTGTTATCAAACCTCGTCACGCTGTAAAGAAAGATGAATTTGAGAAATTTGAAAAAAGATATTTGCCAGCAAAGAATTTTGGTATCTTAATTGTCACAACTCCTGAAGGAATTATGACTCACTATGAGGCTAAGGAAAGAGGAATTGGTGGACGTTTGTTGGCTTACATGTATTAGGTGATATAATGGTAGTAGCTGCAGCTATAAGGGAAGAAATTGAAATCCCTGAAGGCGTCGAAGTTATAATTGAAAATTATGTGGTCACTGTAAAAGGACCTAATGGAGAAGACTCCAGAAAATTTACTTATCCTAATGTAAGTATTAAAAAAGATGAAGATAAAGTTGTTTTGGAAACAGCATTTCCGAAAAAGAAAGATAAAGCAATGATTGGAACCACCAGAGCACACATTAACAACATGATTACTGGTGTAACAGAAGGTTTCGAATATCATATGAAAATCGTATTTGCTCACTTTCCAATGACTGTAAAAGTTGAAAAAGATATCGTAAACATTGACAATTTCCTCGGGGAAAGACACCCAAGAACTGCTAAAATCGTAGGTAGTGCTAAAGTAGCAGTAAAAGGTGATGAGGTAACAATTACTGGTATCAATAAGGAACATGTTGGTCAAACCATGGCTAACTTAGAACAAGCAACTAAAATTAAAGGAAGAGATCCTAGAGTATTCCAAGATGGAATATACTTAACTAGCAAAGAATAAATTGGTGATTATAATGGCTAATAAAAGATTTAAAAGACAAGAATATGCTCGTTATAAAAAACTTGGAATAAAATGGAGACGCCCTAGAGGTAAAACAAGTAAAATGAGAAGATATGAAGCAGGAAAACCAGACATGCCTGCTATTGGATACAGAACCCCTAGAGCTATTAGGAATTTACATCCTTCTGGTTATAATGATGTTCTTGTTCACAACATGAAAGAATTAGAAGCTTTAAACCCAGAAACTGATGCTGCAAGAATCAGTGCTTCTATTGGTAAAAGGAAAAAACTCTTGATGTTAGATAAAGCATCTGAGTTAGGAATTAAAGTTTTAAATAAAAATATTTAAATATGAAGTTATGTTTATAGGTTATGTCAATTCAGGGGCTTTTATAGAATTGGTTTAACCGTTAAAGATAAATCAAAGGGGTTTAGATTATTTATCTAAATTTATCAGCTATGCTGAATTATGGAGGATTATATATATGAATCTTACAACTCAAAAAAGATTAGCTGCTAGTATCCTTAAAGTAGGACTCAACCGTGTATGGATTGATCCTGAAAGGATGGAAGAAGTTTCCATGGCGATTACTAGAGAAGGTGTAAAGCAGTTAATTAATGATGGAGCTATTAAAGCGAAACCTCAAAAAGGTATTAGTAGCTACAGATCTAAAAAAATCGCAGAACAAAAACAAAAAGGAAAAAGAAAAGGTGCAGGTAGTAGAAAAGGGGCTAAAAAAGCTCGTACTCCTAAGAAAAAACAATGGATGACTACAATCAGAGCTTTAAGAAAAGACCTTAAAGAAATGCGTGAAGATGAAATTATTGATGCTACCACCTACCGTAAATTATACAAAATGGCAAAAGGTGGAGCTTTCAGAAGTAAATCTTACATGAGAAACTACGCACGTGACCATGATTTAATTAAAGGAGATGAGTAAACATGGCACATGGATCAAATTATAAAGTAGCATTTAGAAGAAGAAGAGAAGGAAAAACCGATTACGGTGCTAGAATTAAATTAATCGATTATGAAAAATCTCGTTTAGTTGTTAGAATTTCTAACAATCAGGCTACTGTACAGATTGTTGATTATTCTCCTGAAGGAGATATCACTCGTGTATCCGCTGTAGGTAAACAATTAGCTGATTACGGTTACTTAGGAAACACCGGTAACATTACTGGAGTTTATTTAACTGGTTATCTTTGTGCTAAAAGAGCTTTAGCTGCAGGAATAGATTTTGCAATTTTGGACATTGGTTTAAGATCTCCAATTAAAGGTTCTAAAATATTTGCAGCTCTTAAAGGTGCTGTTGATGCAGGTTTAGAAGTTCCTCACGGTGACTTCATTTTCCCTGAAGATGAACGTATTAGAGGAGAACACATTGCAAATTATGCTGAATCTTTAGACGATGATGAAAAAGCTAAAAAATTCTCAAAGTATTTAGAAAGAGGTTTAGAACCTGCAGATTTACCTGCAAACTTTGATGAAACTATTGAGAAAATTGACGAGGCAGAGGAATAACTATGAGTTTTAATATTGATGAATGGGAACCTAAAACTAAAATGGGTCAATTAGTTAAAGATGGAACCATTACTGATATCGATGAAATCTTTGAAAAAGGTCTTCCGATTATGGAATTAGAAATAGTTGATGCCTTAATTCCAGATTTAGAAGAAGAAGTAATGGATGTTAACTTAGTTCAAAGGATGCATAAATCTGGTAGAAAAGTTAATTTCAGAGTAATTGTTGCTGTAGGTAACAAAGATGGTTATGTTGGATTAGGTCAAGGTAAAGCTAAAGAGGTTGGACCTGCAATCAGAAAAGCAGTCGATAATGCTAAATACAACATTATTAAAGTAAGAAGAGGCTGTGGTGATTGGGGTTGTGTTTGTGGAAGAGAACACACAGTACCTTTCAAAGTACAAGGTAAAACCAGTAGTGTAAGCGTAAACTTAATGCCTGCACCTGCAGGAGTAGGTTTAGTAATTGGTGATGTAGGTAAAACCATTTTAAAACTTGCTGGTATTCATGATGTATGGTCCCAATCATTTGGTCAAACCCAAACTACTGTAAACTTTGCAAATGCAGTATTCGATGCTTTAAAAACCTTAAGTGAGGTAAAAGCAAGTACAGAAGACCTCAAGAAAATGGGAGTTAACTATTAATTGGTGATGATTATGTTTTTAGTTATTAGAGTTAGAGGAACTACTGGTGTCATTCAAAAAGTTGCTGACACTTTACACATGTTAAGACTTAACAGAATCAACCACGCAGTATTAGTTGAAGAAAATCCTAGTTTTGAAGGTATGCTTCAAAAGTCTAAGGATTACATTACCTGGGGTGAAATCGATGCTGAACTTTTAGCTCAAATTATTGCTAAAAGAGGTAGAATCGAAGGTAATAACAAGGTTACTGATGAATTTGTAGCTGAAAATTCTGATTATAAAGATATTGCTGAATTATCTGAAGCTGTAATCAATTCAGAAGTTAAATTAGCTGATGTGGGAATTAAACCTGTATTCCGTTTACACCCTCCTAGAAAAGGATATGAAGATATCCGTTTATCCATTAACGAAGGTGGATCATTAGGTTACAGGGGCGAAGAAATTAAAGATCTCGCAAAAAGAATGCTTTAAATTAGGTGTTTATTATGATTAGAACAAAACGTAAAATTAACAAACTCAGAGGTTCCAGATCCAACGGAGGAGGCTGTACTAAAAAACGTAGAGGTGCAGGTAACAAAGGTGGAAAAGGTAAAGCTGGAGCTGGAAAACAACACTGGACCTGGACTGTAATCCATGAACCAGATTATTTTGGTAAACACGGCTTTAAAAGACCTCAAAAAATGATTAAAAAAGTTAATTCTGTTAACTTAAGTTACTTAGAAGAAAAAGCTGATGATTTAATTGCTAGTGGAAAAGCATCCATGGAAGGCGATGCAATCGTTATCGATGTAACTGAATTAGGTTACGATAAAGTTTTAGCAAAAGGTAAAATTTCTAAAACTTTCAAAATTTCCGCTCCAAAATTCTCAGCATCTGCTATAGAAAAAATTGAAGAAGCAGGAGGAGAAGCTATAGAATTATAGTTTTCTCTTTTAATAATATTTGTTAGAGGAATAAAATGTCATCTCTCGAAGTATTAGAGCCATTATTTAAGTTTTTACCTGAGGTTAAATCCCCAGTTCACAATGAGGATTTCAATGAAAAACTTAAATGGACAGCTCTTATTTTGGTATTATATTACTTTTTAACTCAAATACCATTATATGGATTGAGTTCTGCAGCTGTAGATCAATTCGCTGCTTTAAGGGCAGTTATGGCTGGAAGTTTCGGTTCAATTCTTACTTTAGGAATTGGTCCTATTGTTACTGCATCTATTGTATTGCAATTGTTAGTCGGTTCAAACCTTTTGGATTTGGATCTTTCATCACACAAGGATAAGTCTCACTTTCAAGCTACTCAAAAGCTTCTATCTATTGTTTTCACAATATTTGAGGCCGGTGTTTTAGTATTGACTGGTAACTTAGTACCAATAGATAACTCTTATCTTGGTGTATTATTCCTTCAGCTCGTAATTGGTGCGGTTTTGGTTATTTATTTGGATGAAGTTGTTTCTAAATGGGGATTCGGTAGTGGTATTGGTTTGTTCATTGCTGCTGGTGTATGTCAAGCAATTCTTGTTGGAACATTCAATTTCTTACCTAATGCTCAAGGTATATTGCCTGGTGCTATTCCTGGATTTATACAATCTATTGCCGTAGGATCCACTAATTTCGCATTACTTATCCCGTTAATTGCAACTATCTGTGTATTTGCTGTTGTTGTTTACGGTGAATCAATTCGTGTTGAAATTCCTATTTCACACGGTTCAGTAAGAGGACATGGAAGAATCAGAGGTTCCGTTGGTAAATATCCTTTGAAATTCGTATATGCAAGTAACATGCCGGTTATTTTAACAAGTGCATTATTAGTTAACGTTACGCTTTTTGCAAACGTTTTCCAAAAAATCGGATACCCTATTTTGGGTACGGTTGAAAACGGTAAAGCAGTAAGTGGTGTCGCTTGGTTACTGTCAACCCCTAATAAACTGCAAATGTTTGTTACAGAACCTATTCATGTTATCTTTTATGCAATATTCTTCTTAGCATGCTGTGTTTTATTCTCATACTTATGGGTTGAAATCAGTGGATTAAATGCTAAAAAGATTTCAGAACAACTTTATAATTCAGGTATTCAGATACCTGGTTTCAGAAGTAGTAAACGTCAATTATATAAAATTTTAAAGAAATATATTCCTGCACTTACCATTTTAAGTGGTTTATATGTAGGTATTATTGCATTCTTTGCAGATTTAACTGGTGCTTTAGGTGGAGGTACCGGTGTATTGCTTACTGTAGGTATTATACATAAGCTTTACGAAGAAATGGCAGAAGAACAGTTAATGTCATCCAATCCACTTCTTAGGAAATTTTTAGGAGGAGATTAATCTTCTCCATAACATTTTAATATGAGGGGTTAAATTGAAATTAGTTGTATTAACAGGAATTCCAGGTTCAGGAAGTTCCACAGTACTTAATAAAGCTCTTGATGAAGTTGATTATGTACATTTAAATTATGGAGACATAATGACTGAACTTGCAATAGAGGAAAAAATTGTTGATGATAGGGATGCTTTAAGAAAATTACCTGCTGAAACTCAAAAAGAGATTCAAGCTAAAGCTGCTAAAAGAATCAAAGAAAGATCTGAAGAGGACAATGTTATTGTAGATACTCATTGTACTATAAGTACTCCTTCCGGATTTTTACCAGGTCTTCCTATATGGGTTTTAGAACAATTACAACCTGATTTATTCATATTGGTTGAAGCAAATCCTGATGAGATTATCTATAGAAGATTAAACGATGATACACGTTCCCGCGATGTTGAAAAAGCAAGCAATATTCAATTACATCAAGAAATGAATAGGGCTGCTTCTATGGCTTATGCAACAATGACTGGAGCTACTGTTAAAATCATTGCAAATCATGATAATCATTTACCACAAACAATATCTAAATTAGTGGATGTTTTAAAATAGGTGAGTTAAATGGCTGATATTTTTGGTATGTTTAGTGGCGGAATACTGGATGTATTAAATACTTTGTTTAATCCATTACTTGCAATGGATCCAAATCCACAAAATCCTGCATTAACCGTATTGGTTATTGCATTTATTGTATCATTAATTACCACTATTGCTAATAAGTATTTGGTCGATCAAGATAAAGTTAATGAAAACCAAAAAAAATCAAGAGAACTTTCTTCAAAAATGAGGGAGGCTCAAAAGAAAGGGGATGGAAAAGAGCTTGCTAAACTTCAGGCTGAACAAACAGAAATGCTTAAAAATCAAAATGAAGTTATGATGGAATCATTTAAGCCTATGCTTGTTACATTTGTTCCAATTATTTTAATTTTCTTCTGGATGAGAACTTCTGTTATCAGTAATTTAGTTTTAATTTTACCTGCTCCGGCATATTGGCTTACTTTAACTCCATTCTGGCATTTCATAGGCCACTTTTTATATGGAGGAGAGGCTACCATTCCTTATGGTATTGGATGGTTATTATGGTATATGATTTGTACCTTTGGTATGAGTCAAATATTAAGAAAATTCTTAGGATTCAAACAAGGGTTCTAATTTAACCCTTGAATCTTATATATTTATTAATGATGAAATACATAGTAATAGTATTCTATTTTGAATACGCTATTACACAATTATTAAATTTTTTATTAAATTAATCAAGGTGATTAAATGCCTGCAAATAGGTTTAGATCAAGATCATATAAAAGAATGAGAAAAAACACTCCTGGTGGAGATAATGTTTTAAGATACAAAAAGAAAAAACCATCTAAGCATGTTTGTGCTGAGTGTGGTGCAGTCTTACATGGAGTTCCTCGTGGACGTCCATACGAAATTGGAAAACTTTCAAAAACTAGCAAAAGACCTAGCCGTCCTTACGGTGGGTACTTATGTTCAAAATGTATGCGTAAACATTTTAAAGAAGAGGCTAGAAAATAATGATAATTACTATAGGCGGATTAGCCGGTACTGGAACAACAACCACTGCGGAATTGCTTAGTGAAAAACTCGGCGTTGATTTTATTTCTGCAGGATTTGTCTTTAGACAAATGGCTGAAGAGAAAGGTATGTCTGTTCTGGAATTTGGAGAATTTGCTGAAGGTAATGATGATATCGATAAAGAAATTGATAAAAGACAAGCTGAACTCGCTAAATCTGCAGATAATTTAATAGTTGAAGGCAGGTTATCTGCTTATTTTGTTGAAGCTGATTTAAAACTTTGGTTAGTAACTCCCTTTGATGTCCGTTCCAAAAGAATAGCGGAAAGGGAATCAAAATCTGTAGATCAAGCAAAAGAGGAAATAATTTCTCGTGAAAAAAGTGAAGCTTTAAGATATAATGATATTCATAATATTGACATTTCAAATATGGATATTTATGATTTAATTATTAATACTGGTACATTCGATCCCGAAAAAGTATCAGAAATCATTTTAACAACATTAAAGGTGATATAATGGCATCAATTGAAGTAGGAAGAGTATGTGTTAAAACTGCTGGAAGAGAAGCTGGTGAAAAATGTGCAATCGTTGAAATCATCGATGAAAACTTTGTAGAAGTTATCGGTGAAGCTGTTAAAAACAGAAGATGTAATATTGCTCACTTAGAACCAACTGAAGAAACTATCGATGTTTCTGGCGACGCTGACTCTATCAAAGCAGCTTTAGCTGATTTATAAGATGAATAATTAAATTTATTCATTATTTTTACTATTTTTTATACTATTTTTTTATGGGTTTATTCATGAAAACTAATTTAATTACAAAATCCAAATCCACTACAAATCCCGAATATGGCTGTAAGCCTGAAGAAAGGGAAATTACTGATTATATTTCTAAAGGAGTTATTAATTTAGATAAACCTTCTGGACCAACATCTCATGAAGTAGATTCCTGGGTAAAACGAATTTTAAAACTGGATAAGACTGGTCATGGAGGAACACTTGATCCTAAGGTTACCGGTGTTTTGCCTGTCGGTTTGGCTGATGCAACACGTGCTATACAGTTGTTGTTAACTGCCCCTAAGGAATATGTTTGTTTGCTTACTTTTCACTCAGATGTGGAAGAAAGTGAAATCCACCATGTCTTTGAGGAGTTTACAGGTAAAATCTTTCAATTGCCTCCGGTTAAATCTGCGGTTAAACGTGAATTAAGAACCCGTAATGTTTATTATTCAACTATTTATGAGATTAAAGACCGTGACGTGCTGTTTAGAATTGGCTGTGAAGCTGGAACCTATGTCAGAACATATTGTCACAATATCGGTGAAGCTTTGGGAGTTGGAGCCCATATGGCAGAGCTTAGAAGAACTCAGGTAGGTTCTTTTCGTGAACGTGAAAATCTTGTAACATTGCAGGATGTAACCGATGCATACCATTTCTATATTGAAGACGGTGACGAATCATATTTGCGTGAAGCAATAATGCCGATGGAAAGGGCTGCAGACTATTTGCCTAAAGTAATTATTAAGGATTCAGCCGTTGATGCAATATGTCATGGGGCAGACCTTGCAAGCGGAGGAGTTGCATGTTTATCTGACGATATTAGAAAAGGAGATATTGTAGCTATTGAAACTTTAAAGGGTGAGCTTGTAGGTGCTGGAAATTCTTTATTCTTTGCCGATGAGATTTTAGATGCTGAAGGTGGTTTTGTAGTCAATACATCTAAAGTGTTCATGAAACCTGGCGTGTACCCAAGACTATGGAAATAACTTTTTCCTATTAAATTTTAAGTTTTGGCTATCTGAACTATTGTTTAGTTAATAGGTTCTTTAATTATATTGGTATTTTTTTAATTTTTCATATTTTGATTTTACACTATCTACATAAGAATATTAATTTTGGCTATTTTCTTAAAAAATTAGTTATCCTATATAATGTCTATCGTTTGGGAGTAGATGGACTATCTATAGGTACAGATTATATTTAATTTAGTTCATTAAATCATATGTTCTGAAAAACTGATATACTTTAATCTGAGTTTAAAAAACTATTTAAAGAAAGAATAATAAACAAAAATATATTATTTTTAAAAAATAAGAAATATATGGCAATTAATAAATCAGGAGGATTTTTTTATTTCTAAAACCAATTCCGATACTGAAAGATTTAAACTGGATAGAGATAGGAAAAACCCCAACGGGGGAACTGGTGAGAGTTCACGATGGAAAGTGTATAAATTACATTTTATTGCATTGATTATACTTATTATTTCACTATACATCGGAGTTATAAAGATTAAAATAACAGACAACGTCAATTTCCTATTGTTGCCTATAACATATTCCATAGTTATCGGAATGGCTGTCTATTTGTCAAAACATTTTAAGTGGATTGGTGATGAAGAATCTAAAATTGCTGAAGAAATAATGGCTATACTTCTTGGTGTCATAATATCCAAACTTGCTATTTCAGGTGGAGATTCCATATATATGATTTTTAATGTAGGTCCTGCCTTGATTTTACAGTTATTTGGGGATATCTGTACTATTATTGCATTGCCTGTTGCTTTACTTTTAGGTTTTAGAAGAGAAGCTGTTGGAATGACAAGTTCTATTTGTCGTGACCCCAGTGTAGCAATTATTATTGACAAATATGGAGTTTCATCTCCAGAGGCACGTGGAGTTTTATTTATTTATATCGTTGGAACCATCATCGGTGCTTTATATATGAGTTTATTTGCGAGCCTGTGCGTATCAATCCTGCCATTGCATCCATATGCATATGCAATGGCATCAGGTGTAGGAAGTGCAAGCATGAACGCTGCAGGATTAGTTCCATTAGTAAATTTATACCCTTCCATGGCTACTCAGTTAGAAGCTTTTGCAGGATGCAGTAATGTTCTTTCAACCTCTTTTGGCATGTACATGTTCATATTTATTTCATTGCCTCTTACAGAAAAATTATATTCATGGTTAGCTCCGATTTTATCCAAAGGCCATTCCGTTGAGTTTGATGGCGTCTTTCAGGATGAAGATGATGGGAATAATCCATTTGGATTGAAAATGGATAACTTTCCTAAAATTTTATCCGTATTTTTAGTATTTTCAGTAATTGCTGCTATTGGAAATGCTTTTGGCAATCATGCTACATTTGTGGATTCATTAATTGGAATGCTTGTTATTGTAGGCATTGCATTCGTGGGTCTGTGTATTGGAGAAATTATTCCGGTTAATATACCATCAATTGTCTTAATATGTTTAATTGGTATGTTTCTTGCAATTCCTGGAGTTCCAACAGCTGATTTTGTGACTCATTACGCTTCTCAAGTTGATTTAACTACAATTTGTGTAGCATCTTTAGCTTATGTTGGTATAGCGATGGGTAGAGACTGGGGAGAGTTTAAAAAGATTGGTTGGAGAGGAATTCTTATTACTTTAGTTGTGATTACTGGAACTTACCTTGGTTCTGCAATAATTGCTAACGTGATTTTAGTCTTATCAGGATCAATCTAAATGATTCATTTCCATTTTTAAGATTAAAGAAACTTATTGTCTATACTATTATGGGGATGCCAATATGAAAATTCTCTAAATGTTGTCTGATATTGAAACTTGACAATATTGCTTTTATTAATTCTATTTTCGATAATTTTTTTAAGAATTATTTAAATAAATATTATTAATTATGGGATGATATTATGAAAAGATTTAAACTTTTATTCATATTGCTTTTTTTATTTATTTCTGTTAGTGCAGTTTATGCTGATGGAAACTTCACATCTCTTCAAACAGAAATCAATGACGCTGGCAATACTATTGAAATAACTCAGGATTATATTTATGATAATTCTACTGATTATCAATTAAATGAAGGAATAATTGTTAATAAAACGGGTTTTACCATTAATGGTAATGGACATACTATTGATGCTAAAGGACAGGCAAGAATATTTAATGTTATTGGGGATATAAACATTAACAATCTTACTTTAATAAACGGGTTTTCAAAAGATGCTGGTGGGGCTATTTTTACTAATGATAGGATAAATTTTAATAATGTTACCTTTGAAAATAACTCCGCTAAAGATGGTGGTGCAGTAAAAATTGAATTGATTGAAGCAGAAAATTGTGTTTTTAATAATAATCATGCCGAAAAAGGCGGAGCAATTTCTTTTTCTTTCCAATCTTTTATTGCTAATTCAGTATTTAAAAATTCATTTAATTTAACTTATTCGTTGATATATGGAAATGGTGACAATTCAGGGATTGGAATTATAAATTGTACATTTCTAAATTCAACTTCAAAGTATGCTACAGCATTATATGCTAAAAAAAATACTGCAGTTATAAATTCCACATTTGTAAACCTCCATTCAACTGAAAGTGCAGGTGCAATTTTTCTCTACGATGTAATATATTCACGAATTATTAACTCTACATTTATAAATGTCACGGCTGTAAAAAACGCAGGATCAATATTCATTGATTCTTTTGATGATATGCGAATTGAGAGCAATACATTAATCTCAAATACAACATTCATTAATTCTTCTGCTAATTTTGGCGGAGCTTTACTTTATTTGGGTCGTATTTTAACAATAAAAAATTCAAAATTTATTAATAATACTGCTTCTCTTGATGGAGGAGCAATATATGCATCAAATGTCGAGGCAAATATTTATAATACTTCCATTATATCAAATAAACTAATTAATGAAGAAAATAACGGTGGAGGAATGTTTTTTGATAATAGTGATTTGAATATAACAGATTCAAACTTCTTTAACAATACAAAAAATGCTATTTATGCCTATGACTGTAATTTAACTGTTAACAAAAGTACTTTTAAGAATAATGGTGAAGCAATTCATGGTGTTTTTCTTAATTATGAAATGAATGAAATAAACTTGAACAATGATACTCTATTTTTAACTGAAACGGACTTTTTTAATAAGGTAAGTAAAAATCCAATAAATTTAATTCTGATTAATAATACCATAAATGTAACAGATTTACCTAAAAGGTTTGATTCACGAGAATGGGGTTGGATTAGCTCAGTAAAAAATCAAATATTGGATGGCAGTTGCTGGACTTTTGGAACACTTGCCGCTCTTGAATCAGCATTGCTCAAATCAACAGGAATCGAATACGATTTTTCAGAAAATAATATAAAAGATACAATGTTGTGTTATTCAAAATATGGTGACTTGAAGTTAGTAGGTTCAGGATATGTTGTACAGGCAACTCAAAATATTCTTAGTTGGCTAGGTCCTGTTTTTGAAGAAAATGATACCTATGATGTAATGGCAAAGGTTTCACCAATATTTTTCACTGGTGATAATATTCATATTCAGGATGCAATTTTTGTTGGGCCTAGAAAAAATTTAACTGATAATGATGAAATTAAAAAAGCCATAATGGATTATGGTTCACTGGCAATAGAATATTATTCAGCAGCTGAAGCACCGGACTACAATAACAAGACTCATGCACAATATCAAGATTTGTTAAATCTTAGGTCACATGCTGTTTCTGTTGTTGGCTGGGATGATAATTTTCCTAAAGAAAATTTCTTAACCACTCCTCCTGGTGATGGTGCATGGATATTAAAAGATAGTTTCGGTTTAGAAAATGGAGATGGAGGATTTATCTATTTGTCTTATTATGACATAAGCTTTTTAAATTCAAGTTATGCAGTAGGTTTTATTATTGAAAATACTGAAAACTATGTGAGAAATTACCAGACGGATTTAAGTGGGGAGATGATTTTTTTCGATGACATGTTTGGAAAGGATCTTGCTTATAAAACCACATATGAATCCCAAAACAATGAGTTAATAAGCGGAATTGGAACCTACTTTAAATATGATGGTGAACCTTATGCACTTAATATCTATGTAAATAATGAATTAAAACATATGCAAAATGGAACGGGACCATATTATGGTTTTCATACGATAAAGTTAACAAATGAAATTCCAATTAAGCCGGGAGATAATTTTACAGTAGAAATAACTAAAAAATCCATCCCTATCTTTAATGAGTCACGACAACATAATACTAAAAACACTGTTTTCATGAAAACGGATGATGTGTGGAGGGATTTGGCACTACAAAATAGAACCGTATCCTTGAAAGTTTACACTAAGGATTTAGCTATTTATACTGAAGATCTGGTTAAAATTTATAAGAACGATTCTAAATTCGAGGCTAATGTTGGCGCAGCTAATGAAAACGTGATATTTGAGATTAACGGCGCTAATTATACTCGTGTAAGCGATGAAAACGGAACAGCCAGAATGGCTATTAACCTGAATCCAGGTAACTACACAATTAAAACAACTTTCAACGGAACTTCAGTTGAAAACAGTATTGAAGTCCTGCCTACATTAATTGCTCAAAACCTAGTCAAATACTTCAGAAACGAATCACAGTTTTATATTTCCCTGATTGATGGTATGGGCAATGCTGTTTCTAATGCAACCATTACAATGAACATCAATGGAGTATTTTACAACAGAACAACCAATGAAAACGGAACAGCTAAATTAAATATTAACTTGAATCCTGGTGAATATATACTGACTGCTTCAGATCCGTTGACCGGATTGATGATGTCATATAATATCACAGTATTGTCTGTTTTAACGGCCGATGACATTAACATGACCTATAAAGATGGAACACAATTCATGGCAAAACTGGTCGATGGTAAAGGCAATCCGTTGGAAAATGCTGGTGTTACATTTAACATCAATGGCATATTCTATACAAGATACACAGATTCAAATGGAACGGCCAAGTTAAACATTAACCTGATGCCTGGCGAGTACATCATCACATCACAGTATGAAAGTGCTGTAATTTCAAACAAAATAACCATTTCTGCAAAAGAGGATTAGATTATCCTCTAACCTTTCTTTTTTTTTTAATTAAAATAATGAAATGATGGTGCTGATTAAAAAAATTAAAAAAAGAGTGGGAAGCTAGAAAGCTCCTCCACCGCCTCCGCCGGAACCTCCTCCGACTCCACCAAATCCACCGCCATCGGATGATGGGTTTGATGCAGAAATTCCTGTATTGAATGCACTATTAAGCATTATCAAACCGGAATATGAATGGAATCTGTATAGATCACTATAGTGGTAGTCATCATCACTTACACTAGGTTCATAGAGTTTCATGGATTTGTAAACCTCTTCAGCTACTCCAAGAGCAGTACCATAAACGAGGTACTTGTTCCATATAACTATTGATTCCGGAGGGTGTTCTTTAATTAAACTATTGTCTTTTAAAAACTTCTTAAAGTTCATCCATTTTAGGTAGTATACACGGCCTTCTGGAGTCCAATGTCCAAGGATATCCTCAGGCAACATCAGGATTGCAATTGAAACAATGCCCAAAAATACTGATGCAAACATAGTCCACATTGCCGCAGGATGTTTTGAAAAGGCAGCTATTAGGAAAAATGCGGCTGCAATAACCAAACCTCCGAATCCGAAGAAACTGGAAATTGTTGTTCCCTTATCATTAAAGTATTCGGATATTTTATCTTCACCAATTCTTTGTTTTTCTACAATATCTTTCCATTCGTCAAGTTTTTTCACAAACAGCTTTCCATTTGCTTCATTGTTTAATTTGGAGGATAACTGGGATACATTAAGCACATTATTATAACTGAAAGTTTCCAATAAATCAAAAACGCTTTTTTCATCCACTGATAATTCACCATATCTGCTGTCATCCAGTTCCAAAATTAAATCTTCAAGATGTTCGGATGATTCAATACGCATTTTGAATATCTTACGATCGATTAAATCCATAATTGTCGCTTCAAAACCTTCCATATTAGGTTTTCCAATATTGCTTCTATTAAGCAATGCATTGACAACTGCAGGGGAATCGTCGGTTGGCAGTTCCCTTTCGTATATTCCGTAATAGTCAACTTTAGGTTCACGTCCATATTTCAGATAAACAAAAATCAGGGAAAGTGGGGATATAATACATAATCCTGTGAATATGTTAAATAAATTTCCCCAGAAGTTAACTCCATTTTTATAGCTATTTATTTCAGATATTATTTTATCTTTCGCATTTTCATGCAAATGCAGTGCATATGGTGCATTTGAAAAATCATCTAATGGCATCAATGCGGTTAATTCGTAAAATTGGCCTTTAGGGATTTTTGTTGAAACCACATGTATTGTGTTTCCATTTATGGAATCGCTTGAATTGTAATATGGCGGGTTTAAATAATAGATATTGTCCTTGTCTCCAGGCAAATGGATGTCTGCAGTTACCCTTTCGACAGGACAGTCCCAATCTTCGCCCCATAGCTTGTATTGGAGCATTCCGACATCATCATATAATGTGACGACATTCTGCATATTGTAGCTGTAGGAAATTTTTACATCCTGATCATGGATTTTTTGCGTATGTGCTTCATCAGCCCATAAATAGACTACAATACGGGGTTTCCCATTATGTTCCTCCAGTTTATATGTGCTGTAAGCTCCATCGACATGGACCTGCAGGTTGCTGATATTTTGTCCAGATTTCAGGCTAATGTCCCGATAAACTCCATTGAATGTACCTTCAAAGGAATAGTGATAATTTTCATTAACGAGAAGCATGCCGTCTTTCTGCACGGTCAGGTCAATGTTAGCATTCTTGATGCTATATTCATGGTCTTTAGCATAAATTGCATTAGCTGCAGATAACAATAATAAAACTAATATTATTATAACAGCTATTTTTTTTAAATCCATGGGTTTCACCATTAGAATTCGACATTAGGAACTTCACGTGATGCTTCATCAGCTTCAAAGAATTCTTCTTCTTTAAAACCAAACAATCCTGCAAGGAGATTTGATGGGAATTGTTGGCATGCATTATTATACATTAAAACGGTATCATTATAGAATTGTCTTGAATAGGAAATTTTATCTTCAGTTTCGCTTAATTGCTCTTGTAACTGTTGGAAATTGCTGTTTGCCTTAAGATCAGGATAATTTTCAGCAACGGCAAATAATGTTTTTAAAGCACCGGTCAATTGGTTGTCTGCATCACTGGTTTCTTTAACGCCAGATGCATTCATGACATTTGAACGGGCTTGTGTAACTTCTTCCAATACTCCTTTTTCATGAGCTGCATATCCTTTTACGGTTTCCACTAAATTAGGTATTAAATCATTTCTTCTTTTAAGTTGCACGTCAATTTGTGCATAACTGTTCTTTACACGATTTCTTAAACTAACTAATCGGTTATACATGTGTATTATTGTTCCGACAATAATCACTAAAATAATTATTATTACTATGGTAGATAATAAACTCATTATATCACCTAAATTATATTTATATCACATCATGTCAATAAATATTTTTATATAATAATTGTAGAGGTATTTCTAAAATCCGGTTTATTTTTTTCAATGTTTGGATTTTTTCTTCAAAATCATGTTTTAAACAATACCTTTATATACCTAAACCATTAGATATTATTATATCATGTTAAATTTTTAACATGTGTGCAAGTATTTTTTTAGCTAGTCGTGCCGAGATAGTCTAGCCTGGTAAGGCGCGAGACTGGAAATCTCGTGGGCGTTTTGCCCTCCTGGGTTCAAATCCCAGTCTCGGCGCTTATTAGTTTTTAACACTATTTCTTTTATGTTTATTAAAGATATTGTTAAACTGATATTTTTTTGCACTCTTAGTTTTTTAACTAAGTTTATATTGTTGAAAGAACTGTGTTTTGAGATATTCAAAACATTCGAATCTATTATTTTCCGTCTCGTAGGTTCGCTCTATAAATGGAGGTTATTTAATGGAAGACGAATTTAAGCACTTAGTGCGTATTTCTAGAAAGGACGTAGATGGTAATAAAACCATCGAGCACGCTTTAACTGATATTAAAGGTGTTGGCTTATCTTTATCTAAAACCATATGCCGTATCTTAGATTTAGACAT
>NZ_JAZTXC010000161.1:0-16926 GCF_045636185.1 Methanobrevibacter sp.
GTTATCATCTTTTAAAACCATAAATAAAACAACCATAAAGTTTAATATCTATAATAATAGATTGTACTTCATAGTATATAAAATTAAAGGAAAAATAAGTAAAATAAAATTAAAAAAATAGTGACTTCGTGTCACACTCTCTTTTTTTTGATTGGGATGACTAATCCTTATGAAATAGGAACGTTAATTGATCTGCCTTGCTCTAAAGCAATGGGATAAAATAATTATTTTTTCATCTATTAATAATTTTTCCAATTTCAAATAATATTTTAAAGTCTTTATTTTTTTTCAAACTCATTAAAATATTGTTATGATATATAATATAAAATTTAAATAGTTATTTTTCTAAAAAGAGTTTATAGGGTGAGATTAACATACCTTCGTATGTGGTGATGTGTTAGTGAAAAGCAATGTTTGAACCTCCCACCATATAATGATTCACATGAGCCTATTTAAATTATTTTAAATCTCACCCTATTCTCCTAATGGTTAAACCATTAGACTTAAATGTTGAATTTTGGTATATGATATGACATCAATTAAGATGTCCATTTGTTTTTATGGTTATTTTGGTATATAAAGCTTGTTGAGGCCACTGATAAATATTGTTTTCACTGATAAATATTGTTTTCATTCATAAGAAAAAGTATTTATAGATTGATAAATCTGTTTAATTAATCGGGTACTTTTGAAAAACCCTTTAGTTTTTTGTCATCCTGTAAAAGAAAATAAAAAATAGATTATTCAGTATTAATAATCTTATTCTTTGATTTCGCCAAACCAATCGGTTTTTTTACCTACATAATACATTACAACATAAAGTATTATTAGAAAAGCAATTGAAATTACAGCATCGGTTAATGTTGGTGATGAAGTTGTTGACTGTATTCCAAGCATAACGAATAAACTGATTGTAAAATTATTCGCTGTATGTACTGCGGAACTTACTTCTATACCATTTGTTTTCCAGGTAATAAATCCAAAAAATAGTCCTGAAACAAACACTTCTATAATTCCTAGATTGTTATATCCATGGCATAATGCAAATATTATCGCTTGAAGAATCACTGCCAATACAGGTATTCCAAACCATGATCCGAAAGTTTGCATAAATAAACCACGGAATACATATTCTTCTGCAATGCACTGTAAAGGCACTAGAATTAAAGTCAGGATTAAAAAGCTCCATGAAAAATGCGCAATACCTTCCGGTCCTTTAATGGCAAAATCAATAGCTCCAAAAATCATGTACATTATAAATGGTATTATTAAAGCTTTAAAATAGAGTTTATAATTCCATCCTCCCCGTGAAGATACATATGAAGAAAATGGTCTGTCTCTGACAATTTTGGATGCAAGATAGAGGGAAGGAATCATAATAATAACTCCCAAATTTGTAAGAATTTCCCCAATTTCTGTATTTAAAATCTCATATCCTCCATTTGTAAGGGATATTATAAAGTCCTTTCCATATATTTGGCTGAAAACTAATGTTATTATTGAATCTAGTATAATCATTATTACTAAACCTAATATCAAAACAAGTATTGGTTTGTACCATTTATAGTTCTCAAAAGTTTTTGGAAAAGTAATATATTCAGATGTCTCATTATTTTCTTTCATAATTTTTATTTAAAGTTTGCTGGCATATAAAATTATGTTCAAATTTGAAATAATATGAGCATTAATAGTTTTGAATACTTCCAAAAATTTAATTAACTAATGAATTAAAACTTTATATAAAGAAAGTTATGGAAAGGTAAGTTCAATATCTTTGGTATGATAAAATGAAACTTAAGGTAAAAAGTATTTCTAATATTGGTGGAGTCGTTAAAGCTCCTCCTTCTAAAAGTTATTCTCACAGGGCAGTTATTTTAGCATCACTTGCAGAAGGCACATCTAAATTATATGATATGTTATTTTCTGAAGATACTTTGGCTTCTATTAGGGTATGTAAAACTTTAGGAGCTCAAATTACTAAAACGGATGATTATTTGGAAGTTATAGGTGCTGGTGGAAAATTGCATAATTCAAGTGATGAACCGATTGATTTGGCTAATTCTGGCACTACTCTACGTTTGATGACCAGCGTTTCCAGTTTATCTGATAATGATGTAATTTTAACTGGTGATGATTCCCTGCAGACTAGGCCAATGGACTTATTAATTGGTGCTATTAGGAATTTAGGAATTGAAGCTAAATCAATCAATGATAATGGCAAGGCTCCAATTTTAATTAAACCAGGTTATGATGGTGGTGAAACTAATATTTCAGGCAGTGTTAGTTCACAATATATTTCATCAATTCTGATTTCCTCCCCATTGTCTGATAATGGCGTTACTTTATTTGTCCTGCCCGAGTTCAAATCTCGCCCTTATGTTGATATGACATTGGATATCATGAAAAAATTCGGCGTACGTGTCTTGAAAGGGTTTTATGTTAAGCATGATGATTGTACAAAAGAACATAAGACATGTCGCATCGATGAGTTCAAAGTAAAAAAACAGAATTATAAAGCATGTGATTATACTGTTGAGGGAGATTATTCTTCTGCTTCATATCTGCTTGCCTGTATTGCTATTAATGGAGGTCATGCAAAAATTTTAAATTTATTTAAAAATTCCAAACAGGGAGATAAGTTAATATTGGATATTTTAAAAAGAATGGGTGCCGATATCACAGTTCATGATGATTATGTCGAGATTTCATCAGACGGAAAGCTTAAGGGAATTGATGTTAACTTGTCTAATGCCCCAGATTTATTGATTACAGTAGCTGTTCTTGCAGCAATGGCTGAAGGAACTACTAATATTACTGGTGTCAAGCATGCAAGAGTTAAGGAAACAGATAGAATTGATACTACTTGCAGGCAGCTTGAAAAACTCAACTGTAAGCTGGAAGAGTTTGAAGATGGTATGAGCATTACTGGCGGAGTTTCTTCAGGAACTGTTGATTCATGCGGTGACCATAGATTGGCCATGGCATTTTCATTAATCGGCCTTAAACATGATATTGAAATTATAAATGGGGAAGTCTTTGATGTGTCTTTTCCTAATTTCATTGAGTCCATGGCAGAGATTGGATTTGAATTAGAGTTGGTGTAAATGAGCAAAACGGATAGGGTTATTAAAATTGTAGAAGAATTGAATAATATTTTTGAAATTAGGGTTTTTTTAGACCATGATCCTTATAAAGTTCTCGTTAGAACTATTTTATCTCAAAGAACCCGTGATGAAAACACTGATCAGGCTACCAATAACTTATTTTCAAAATACAAGGATATTTATGAGGTTGTAGAAGCCCCTACTGAAGATGTTCAGGAATTAATCAAGCCAGCAGGTTTTTATCGCGTTAAGGCAGGTCGTATTCAGGAAGTTTCTCAAATCTTAATTGACCAGTATGGCGGTGAAGTGCCTGATACCTTGGAGGAACTTGTAAAGCTTCCAGGTGTCGGTCGTAAGACTGCTAATTGTGTTTTGGTTTTTGCCTTTGAACTACCGGCTATTCCTGTTGATACCCATGTTCATAGGATTTCTAATAGGATGGGTTTGGTCAATACTAAAAATCCTGATGAAACAGAGATTGAATTGTCCAAAATCGCTCCAAAGGAATTATGGATTAAATTAAATGACTTGATGGTTCAATTCGGACAGAATATTTGCAAACCTACATCACCGCAATGTGAAATGTGTCCTGTGAATTATCTTTGTGATTATGATGGGAGCTGATTTTTTTAGAAATATTTATATATAATAACAATGCTATATAACAATGGTTATTAAAAAAATAACTATTGTTATATTTCAACTTTAAATGTAATTAAAAATTGAGGAGGTAAAAACTATGGTAAATGTACCTGAATTAAAAAGAGGAGTTTTAGATAGTGTTGTTGATGCTATAGGTAATACTCCAATTGTTAAATTAAACAATCTTACAAAAGATTTAGATGCTGAAGTAGATGTGAAAATGGAATCCTTCAATCCAACAGGAAGTGTAAAAGATCGTGTTGCTGTTGCTATGATTGAAGATGCGGAAGAAAAAGGATTATTAAATAAAGATTCTGTAATTGTTGAACCAACTAGTGGAAATACTGGTATTGGACTTGGTTTTGCAGCTGCAGCTAAAGGTTATAAATTAATTTTAACAATGCCTGAAACAATGTCTATTGAAAGGAGAAAATTATTAGCTATTTTTGGTGCTGAAATTGTATTAACTCCAGGTTCTGAAGGAATGGGTGGAGCTATTGCAAAAGCTAATGAAATTGAAAGTGAAAATCCAAATGCTATAATTTTAGGTCAGTTTGACAATCCTGCTAATGTGGAAATTCATGCTAAAACAACTGCTCAGGAAATATTAAGAGATACTGAAGGAAAAGTTGATATTATTGTTTCAGGTGTTGGAACTGGTGGTACAGCAACTGGAATAGGTAAAGTTTTAAAAGAAGAAATTCCTGATGTAAAAATTGTTGCAGTTGAACCTAAAGATTCCCAAACATTAGGAAAAGGAGAAAAAGGACCTCACAAAATCCAAGGTATCGGTGCAGGTTTTGTTCCATCCATTTATGATGCTGAAGTTATTGATGAAATTTTCCCAGTTGCAAATGAGGATGCAGGAAACACTTTATTAGCATTGGCTAAAGAAGAAGGTATCTTTGCAGGTATTTCTTCAGGTGCTGCTACTTTTGCTGCATTAGAATTAGCTAAAAAAGAAGAAAATAAAGGTAAAAGAATTATTGCAATCTTACCAGATAATGGTGAAAGATATCTTTCAGTGGATTGGTTATTCGAATAATCACATAAATTGTGTTTAAAACTAACATTTATATAACACCTATTATAATATAACATAGTATATAAAAACTTTCTTCAGTTAAATTTGGGGTTCAGTAAATGTTAGAGAGGTTTAGAAGTGAAATTAAAGCAATTAAGGAGAAGGATCCTGCTGCCAGAAGTACTATAGAGATACTTTTATGTTATCCTGGTGTATGGGCATTATTTATGCATAGGATTAGCCATTTTCTTTGGAATCATTCCTTTAAATTGCTGGCTAGAATTAACTCTAATCTGGCAAGATTTCTAACAGGTATTGAAATTCATCCTGGGGCACAATTTGGAAAAAGAGTTTTTATTGATCATGGGATGGGAATTGTTGTTGGAGAAACAACAATTGTCGGAGATGATGTATTAATCTATCAGGGAGTTATTCTTGGTGGTACAACAACTCAAAAAACTAAAAGGCATCCAACCATTGAAGATGGTGTAATTATTGGTGCTGGTGCCAAAGTAATGGGTAATATCACTATTGGTAAATATTCAAAAATTGGTACTGGTGCTGTTGTTCTTAAAGATGTTCCCCCTGAATCAACCTGTGTTGGTGTCCCTGGAAGAATTGTTAAAAGTAAGGGTAAAAGTCATGTTGTTGATTTGGAACATAATAAATTACCTGACCCTGTCGCTGAAGCAATAAGATCTTTAGAAAAGCAAATAAAAGAAAATGAGGAAATTATTAAAATTTTACTTGATAAACATGACCTCTGTTTAAATGATGGTATTGTTGAAGAAGTCGATTGTGGAGATTTATTAGAAAAAGATAGTGATTAATATGAAACCGCCTTGTGAAATTGTTGTATGGTATGTAATACCAGCTATTAGATCAGAATTAGCTAAAGAATTATTAAATCTTGGAATGAAGCAAAAAGATGTTTCCGAGCTTATGGACATAACCCAACCAGCAGTATCGCAATACATTACTGACAAAAGAGGTAGTGGGGTTAAATTAGGTGATGATGTAAGGCAAATGGTAAAAGACTTTGCTTTGGAGTTGTCTACTGGTGAATCTAAAAAAGCCGATTTGATTCCAAGAACATGTGCAATATGCAAAAATGTTCGGCCACAAGATATATTGCAACAATTGGACATTGATAAAGATGACATTGATGAAGACTGTCAATCTTGTATGGGGTCTGAGTCAAAATAGTAAATGGTTTTTATATTAATATTTAGAGTTGAAAAACTCTTTTATATTTAATTTTCGCTCTATTATTTAATATTATAATTAAATTTTGGATTTTTTAGTAATGTTTATATAGTATTAAGATACAATATTTTATTAGACTTTAATTTTTTATTGGCAAGTTAACCGAGTGGCTTAGGTGCGTGGCTGCAGACCATGAAACAGGGGTTCAAATCCCTTACTTGCCTCTATTATTATAACTATTTTTTGAGGGATTTTTTATGGATATTTACTCTACTTTAACTCGTAGTAAAGAGAATTTTGAAACTATGAACAAAAATCGTGTAAACTTTTTTGTTTGCGGTCCTACTGTTTATGATGATGCCCATATTGGTCATGGAAGAACCTATATTTCTTTTGATACAATAAAAAGATATTTGGAATATTCAGGATATGCTGTTTTCTATATTCAAAATATTACTGATATCGATGATAAGATTATTAACAGGTCAAAGGAATCAGGAATTCCTGCACATGATATAGCTAGGAAGTTCGAAAAAAGATACATTGAAGACATGACTAAATTAAATGTCACAGGCGTTAATTTATTCGCAAGAGCAACTGATCATCTTGATGAAATAATAGACCAAATTCAAAGATTAATCGATAAGGGATTTGCTTATGAAAGTGATGATGGTGTTTACTTTGAGATTGAAAAATTTGAAGAATTTGGAAAGTTGTCAAATCGTAAAATTGATGAGCTTGAATCCCACAGGGAGTTAGCCGAAACCACTAAAAGAAATGAACAGGACTTTGCATTATGGAAAAAAAGGGATAATGTCGATGAACCTGTATTTCCTTCTCCATGGGGTGATGGAAGACCTGGATGGCATATCGAAGATACTGCAATTACTGAATACTACTTTGGTGAACAGTATGATGTTCATGGTGGAGGATTGGATTTAATTTACCCTCATCATGAGGCAGAAATTACACAGATGGAAGCGGTAAGCGGAAAATCTCCAATGGTAAGATACTGGTTACATACCGGATTTTTAAATGTAAATGGAGAAAAAATGTCAAAATCCTTGCATAATTTCATCACTATTCGTGAATTGCTTGAAGACTGGGATGCAGATACGTTCAGGTTCTTTGTTTTATCAACTCACTACAGAAGTCCTATTGATTTTTCAAAAGATTCACTTCACCAGTCTGAAAAAAGTTTGGAAAGGATTAAAAAATTCTATTCTGCATTGGATGTTGAAGCAAGTGATGTCGAATCAGATTTGGAAGCATTAACTGAAGCTCGTGATGAATTCTTTAATAGTATGGATGATGATTTCAACACTCCTAAGGCTATTGCTGCAATATTCAAATTAATTACTGCAACTAAAAATGAAGAATTGGCTGAAAATGATAAGATAGCTATTAAAGCATTTTTGGATGATGTTTCTCAAATATTGGGTATTGACTTCTATTTAGAAGAAACTTCAGCAGGTTCAGATGATTTATTTAATTTAATCACTGATGTAAGATCTGATTTGAGAGCAGCAAAACAGTATGAATTATCAGATAAAATACGTGATGAGTTAATTAATTTAGGTTATGAAATAAATGATTAGAAAAGGAGATTTAAATCTCCAATTCTTCTATTTTTTTAAGTGCATCTTCAAGACCTTCGCCTTTTCCACCAGCACCTCTTGCAATTATTGTTTCAATTACTTCCATTCCCATATATCCAAATGGCATGGTTTCTAATGATTTTATGTATCCGTCAAATGCATCTCCAGGATTTGCCTGGGTAAATACTTGAATTACTTTGGTACCTTCAAGGGATCTTTCAGGATTTTGTGAAATCATATAGAATCTGTCGATTACTGTTTTAGCCTGTGCAGTTATTTGGCCATAGTAAATTGGGCTTGAAAAAATTAAAAGGTCTGCATCTTCTATTTTTGCTATGATGTCTCTTGTGTCATCGTCTTTTACGCAGTCTCCTTTTTGACAGCCTAAACATGCATTACAGTATCCTAAATTCATGTCATTTAAGAATAATACTTCTGTTTCACCGTCTATTTTCTCAGCTAGTTTGTTTACTAGTATATCACAATTTCCATTTTTACGTGGACTTCCGATTAAAGCTATAGTTTTCATATAAAATACTCTCCTATAATTATCATTTTGTTTTGATTTAACTTAAAATTTTTGAAAAATATGGTAGGGTTTATATACTATAATAACATAAGTTATGTTATATAACACTGTTTATTTTCATTTCAAACCAAAAATTTTGGTTTACCAAAACATTTATATATAAAAAATAACTATTGTTATATTGTCATTATAACATATGACATATTTTTAAGAAAAGTTATTAAGGTGATTATTAAATGAGTAAAAAAGATTATGGATTAGCAACTTTAGGTGTAAGAGCAGGTCAAATACCAGATCCCGTTACTGGAGCACAAGCAGTGCCAATTTATCAGACAACTTCGTATGTATTTAAAGATTCAGATGAAGCTGCTAGACGTTTCGCCCTTCAAGAATTTGGTCAAATTTATTCAAGACTTACAAATCCAACTAGTGATGTATTTGAAGCAAGAATTGCTGCTATTGAAGGCGGTAATTCCGGTATTTCAACATCCAGTGGTCTCGCAGCAATTACATACGCAATATTAAATGTCACACAACCTGGAGACAATATTGTATCTGCTGATAATTTATACGGTGGAACTTACCAATTGTTTGACTACACTTTAAAAGATTTGGCAAGAGAAGTTAAATTCGTTGATTCTCAGGACTTACAGGCTTTTGAAGATGCAATTGATGAAAAGACTAAAGCTATTTACTGCGAATCTATAGGTAATCCAAAATTGGATGTTCCTGATTTTGAAGCATTAGCAGAAATTGCTCACAGTCATGACATTCCATTGATTGTCGATAACACTGTTGGTGTGGGTTTAGTAAGGCCTTTAGAACATGGTGCTGATGTAATTGCAGCATCTGCAACAAAATATGTTGGAGGACATGGTACTGCTGTTGGAGGATATATTGTTGACTCAGGTAAATTCAACTGGGGAAACGGTAAATTCCCTAACTTCACAGAACCTGATCCAAGTTATCATGGATTAGTATTCTGGGATTCCTTTGGAGATGTTCCTGAGCTTGGAAACCTTGCATTTACTGTAAGAATCAGAGCAAGATTGTTAAGGGATATTGGAGCTACTCAAGCACCTGTACACAGCTTTATTTTCTTACAAGGTCTTGAAAGCTTAGATGTACGTGTAAAAAGACATTCAGAAAATGCTTTAAAAGTAGCAAAATTCTTAGAATCCCATCCAAAAGTAAAATGGGTAAACTATCCAGGATTGGAATCACATCCAACATATGAAACTAATAAAAAATACTTGAAAGATCATTTTGCAGGTATTTTAGGATTTGGTGTAGAAGGTGGAGAAGAAGCAGGTAGAAAAGTCATTGAACATTTAGAATTATTCTCAATTCTTGCAAATATTGGAGATGCAAAAAGTTTAGCTATTCACCCTGCAAGTACAACACATCAACAATTAACTCCTGAAGAGCAAGAGGCTACTGGTGTAACTCCTGATTTCATCAGATTATCTATTGGTCTTGAAGACGTTAATGATTTAATCGATGATTTAAGTCAAGCTTTAGATAAGCTTGACTAAGCTTACCTTCTTTTAATATAAAAATTATTTAAAAATAAAGTTTAACTATCAAAAAAACAACTGGGAGAATGAGAATGTATCTAGATAATTCAGCAACCACACAAGTTAGTGAGGAAGTTTTTGAAGAAATGAAACCGTATTTCACAGAAGAGTTTGGAAACCCTTCCACTCTTTATGGAATTGGTCGTGAATCAAAAAAGGCTTTAGAATTGGCTCGTAAAAGAGTAGCTGATGCAATTAATGCAAAACCTGAAGAAATTATCTTTACAGGGGGAGGATCTGAATCTGATAACTTAGCTATAAAAGGAATAGCTTTTAAATTGGCTAAAAAAGGTAAACACATTATCACAACAGATATTGAACACCCTGCCGTTAAAGAAACTCTTCACTTTTTAGAATCACTTGATTTTAAAGTTACTTATTTGCCAGTTTATGAAAATGGAATAATAAAAATAGATGATTTAAAGGATGCTATAACTGATGAGACAATTTTAATTACAGTAATGCATGCAAATAATGAAATCGGAACCCTTCAGCCAATTGAAGAAATCGGTAAGATTGCTCGTGAAAAGGGCATTAAATTCCATACCGATGCTGTTCAAAGTTTCGGTAAAATTGATGTGGATGTTGAAAAATTAAATGTGGATTTGCTTTCTTTATCTTCCCATAAAATTAACGGTCCAAAAGGTGTTGGAGCATTATATATTAAAAAAGGAACCCGTGTTGTCCCGCTTATACATGGTGGTGGGCAAGAAAGAGGCATTCGTGCAGGAACTGAAAATGTTCCTGGAATTGTTGGATTTGGAAAAGCATGTGAACTTGCAGTAAGTCAATTAGATGAACACTATAAAAAACTATCTGCAATGAGGGATGAACTGATTGAAAAGGTTTTAACTACAATCCCTGAAGCTTACTTAAATGGTGATGAAGAGATTAGATTGCCGAATCTTGTCAACTTCAGATTTAAGGCGATTGAAGGTGAATCTTTAATTCTTTTGCTTGATGCAAAAGGTTATCAGGCTTCAACCGGTTCAGCATGCTCATCAAATAAGTTAGAAGCCTCACCTGTGTTGACAGCATTAGGATTAGACCCTGTTGATGTCCACGGATCTTTAAGAATTTCTTTGTCTCCTGAAAGTGATACTTTCGATATTGATGAATTTGTAGATATAATTGCTGAATCAGTAAAAAGATTAAGACAAATGTCTCCTTTATGGAATCAAGAATTGGATTATGACAATATTATGTGTAAAAAACACAGCGATACATGTAAGAGGTGTTAAACATGGATTATTCAGAAAAGGTAATGGATCACTTTGCAAATCCTAGAAACTGCAGATTAATGGAAGATGCAGATGGCGTTGGAACTGTAGGAAATCCAACATGTGGAGATTTAATGACGATTTACATTAAAGTTAATGATGATGAAGTAATCGAGGATATTAGTTTCCAAACATTCGGATGTGGTGCAGCAATCGCTACCAGCAGTATGATTACTGAATTAGCTGTTGGAAAAACCTTGGATGAAGCATTGGATATTTCACGTAATGATGTAGCTGAAGAACTTGACGGTCTCCCTCCTATTAAAATGCATTGTTCAAACCTTGCAGCAGATGGTCTTCAGGCAGCTATTGAAAATTATTACGAAACCCATCAAAGTTAAATATCAATGAATATATACATAATTACACTCAATAATGGAGTTGTTTATTATGGCAAAAATATTAAAATGTGATGATTGCGGAAGCATTATTCAAGTTTTAGCAGAAGATGACGGCGATACATGTGATACTCATATGTTCGAGTTCCCTGCACAAACTGAAGGAGAAAAATCTCCTAAACACAAACCTGTAGTTGAAATCGATGGTGATAAAGTAACCGTAAAAGTCGGTGAAGCTGCTCACCCAATGGATGATGACCATTACATCCAATTTTTAATTGTTGAAGCAGGTGCTGAACAATATGCAAAATGCTTCAAACCAGGTGATGTTGCAGAAGCAACTTTCACAGTAAACTCTACTGATGATATTAAAGCGTTAGCATTCTGTAATTTACACGGACTCTGGTCCAGTGAATAGATTTTAAGAATTTATTTCTTAAAATTTTTCTATTTTTTTTATAACAAAGTTTTTATAATATCTTTTTTTAAATATTATATTGTGTCTAATTATAGTAAAGTGATAATTTTTATTGTTATTTTAATCGTTTTTTCAGGTGCGGTAATTTATTTATATGGTACTGAAAATAGCATGAATAGTTCAATGCCGGATATTAGTTCAAGTATTGTTAATGGAGATTCGAACTATAATGAAGCTGTTGATTTAGTAAATAGTAAGAATTATGATGAAGCAAGAAATAAAGCCACTTCGGCGGAAAATAATTATAATAGGAGCATTAATTTATTAAGTAGCGTCATGACTAATTTGGATTATGACACTAATGATGTTCAAAAAAATTATCTTAATACAATATTTAAAGAGCTTGAACTTAAAGTTAATGCTACATATCATTTATCAGAAGCTATTGACCATTTTGAATACAAAGAAAATAGAGCAGGTAATGAATATGCTTCTCAAGCTAATGATTATATGAATCAGGCCTTAGAATTTCAGAATATTAGAAATGATTTGGTTAAGACTAACCCTGATTATTTTAAATGAGGTTTTTTTTATGAAAAAGAATTGTCCAAAATGCAACGGTTCAGGAGTTATCGTTGTAGATTATAAAGAATGTTCTAGCTGTGGAGGAACTGGATATGAAGAGGACTCTTTTGATGTTGGAAATCATTTTAAAGGAGTAAATAATAAAGCTAGAGCAAAATTTGATTTAGGTTCAGACCAGGATGTTCCATGTGAAGCATGTAATGGAAAAGGTCAAGTTGAAGTTTATGAAGACTGCAAATATTGTAATGGAACCGGCCAGATTAATGTTTGCAGGGATTGCGGAAAACCTTTAGATGAAAAATATGATATATGTGCTGATTGCGGAGCTAAACGTAAGGAAGATAAAATGAGAAGAAAAGAGGCTGAAGAAAAGCGTATTGCTCGTGAAAAAGAAGTTAAAGATGTTTATATTTTGGATTCATTAGTTGAAATGCGTGATATTGATCGTGATAAATTATATAAGGGTAAAATTACCAGAATTGAAAAATATGGTGCTTTTGTTACTTTAAATAATAATGTCTGGGGATTGATGAGAGGAGAAGTTTCAGGTTATAATGTTGGTGAAGAGGTAATTGTATTTGTAACTTCTATTAAATCAAGAGAAGGTAAAATTGATTTTGCCCCAGCCTATGTTAGAAATCATCGTATTATTAAATTAACCAAGTCTATTCCTCGTACTGTCGTAGAGAATTTGGATACTAAGATGGGTAAGATGGTCCGTATTGATGGTGAGGTTTTGCAAGTACAACAAACATCAGGACCTACAATTTTCACTGTCACTGATGAAACAGGTGTGGCTGAGGTAGCCGCTTTTGATGAAGCGGGTGTTAGGGCTTATCCTGAAGTTTCAGAAGGTGATGCCGTTGAAATTTTAGGAGAAGTTAATCAGCATGGTGGAAAAACTCAGATTGAGTCATCTTCAATGGTAAAACTTGAAGGAACTAAAAAAGATGATATCTTAAAATTAATTGATGATGCATTAAATGAAAAAGCCAAACCTGAAGATGTCGATTTCTTGGTCAAAAGTGATATTTTAAACAAGCTTAAACCAAAGATGAGAGAAGCTGCTCAAAAAATCAGAAGAGCCATTCTGGATGGCAGGACTGTTTTGTTAAGACATCATAATGATGCTGATGGAATATGTGCTGGAGTTGCTATGGAAAAGGCTGTTGTACCTTTGATTGAAGAGATAAATCCTAGTAATGATGCTCAATATTATTATTTCAAACGTTCTCCATCAAAAGCTCCATTTTATGAGCTTGAGGATGTAGTTAAAGATTTATCATTTGCTTTAGAAGATCAGGAAAGGCATGGTCAAAAATTGCCATTGATTGTTTTATTGGATAACGGATCTACTGAAGAGGATATTGTTGCATTGATGCAAGCCAAAATATATGATATTGAAGTTATTGTTATAGACCATCACTCACCGGGTGATTTATTGACTGTTGATGAGGTGGATGGTGAAATTGTTGGAGCTACAGTTGCCGTTGATGAATATGTGGATACTCATGTAAATCCATATCTTGTTGGTGGAGATTCACAATTAACCGCTGGTGCTTTAGCAACGGAAGTGGCTCATATTATAAATCCTCAAGTTAAAGGATTAATTCAACATTTGCCGGCCATTGCAGCGTTGGGAGACCGTGCAGAATGTGGTGAGGTATATCAATATCTGGAGCTTGCTTATGAGAAAAAATTTACAAAAGAACATTTGGCAAAGATTGCTGAATGTATTGATTTTGAATCTTATTTCTTAAGATTTATGAATGGTAGAGGAATAATGGATACTATTCTTGCTGTTGATAATTTTGATAAGCATTATAAAATGATAGATGCATTATATAAGGAGTATGAAAAAAGAATTGATACTCAACTTAAAGCGGTGCTTCCTAATATTAAAAAGACACAACTGGATAATGGAATTTACTTTAATCTGATTGATGTGGAGAAATATGCACATAAATTTACATTCCCTGCTCCTGGAAAGACCTGTGGTTTTGTTCATGACAGGATGATAAAGGAAATAGGTGAAGACAAGCCTATTGTTACTTTAGGCCATGGTCCTGATTTTGGAGTATTCAGGGCTACTGATGCGGTTAACGAAGAATTTGGATTCAATGTTAATGATATTGTTTCAAATCTGGCCGTTAAAGTTCCTTCAGCAGGTGTTGACGGAGGGGGACATGAATGTGCAGGTTCTGTAAAATATATTGAAGGATTGGGTGAAGATATTCTGTTTGAAATTGTAAATGAGATAAAATCTTTAACCCGATTATAATATTTGATATTTATGGAATTTTGGAATTATTGTCCCAATTGTGGAAAAAGATTAGTGCCTAATGAAGAATTTTGCAATGCCTGCGGCACTAAAACAATTTCTAAAAATAATGGTTGCGAGTATATTTTTATTCCTCCAATCCATAATATCGGATTTTTCAATTTAAAAGTTGACTTTTCACCATATCTCTATTCTCAAAAGGATTGCGATTATGACATTTGTTCTTGCGGTTATTTAAATGAGATTAATAATGAATTTTGTCCCCATTGTGGAGTAAGACGCTCCAGTAAAAGATTATTCAAGTTCATTAAAAAATTTGAAAAACCGAAATTAAATATTGATGATATTGAAGTTAATACTGATATCATTTGTGAATGCGGTGCTTCAAATTCTTGGGATAGTGAATTTTGTGATATGTGTGGTCGTAGATTGCAAGATGAAGATATAGAAGATGAAATTTACAGTAATTTTAATTTTGAGTATGATGATCCTATTTTTTGTGTCTGCGGTAAAGAAAATTCCCGCAATAATCAGTTTTGTGAAAATTGCGGTCTTCCATTGGATAGTTACAGTTATATAGATGATATCAAAATATTATGTGTTTGTTCTGTTTTAAATGATGTGATTGCTGATTTTTGTATTGAATGCGGTAACTCTTTAATTGAGGAAATTACTGATATTATTTGCGTTTGTGGAACAAGAAATGATATTAATGCAAGGTTTTGTTCTTCATGTGAAAAGCCTTTGAATCCTGAAAGAGTATTGAGATCTAAAATAGTGTGTAGCTGCGGTAAGATAATAGACTTCAATTCTGAATTCTGTCCTAACTGTGGTAAAAATATTAAAAAAATAATTAATAGGAAAAGAACTTTTTCTAAAGCTATTAATTCTGCTAAAAATGTGTGGCATGGTGTTTAGATGAAATATTGTGAAGTTTGTGGAACTCTAAATCTAAAAGATAATAATTATTGTACCCATTGTGGATGCAGAATAGCTGAGGAAAACATCTGTCCTTTTTGCGGTAAAAAGAATTCTGATTCCAGCAAATTCTGCATTAATTGCAATAGGCAAATTACCCCAATAGCTATTGATAGTCTTGATGATTTGTTCAGTGATTATAATTTCTCTTTATTGATAAATTCAAACTTTAGCCTATATGATTATGTTGATATTTTAAATAGGATTTTTAAAAAGTTGGATTATATTAAGATTACTGGAAAAACTGCTAAAGAGAAAATATTGCAGGTTGCAAATGTGTTTACAAGTGTTATTCCGGTATCTAGTGGAGTTGCCAAGGGAGAGTATGCAATTCAATATATTTTTTATGATGACCGTTTAGATGAGTGCTTTCAGATTTCCACTATCATACATGAATTGGCTCATTTTCTATTGTTTGATTTGGCCGTTAATATTTTATCTGAATTATTTGGTGTCAAAGCTTCCCCTGCATTAAAAAGTTTTGTTGAATATGTTTTTGTAGATTCTCAAATTCAAATAATGAATGAATTTTATGCTCATACTGTTGAAAATAGATATATTCCTATCGAATTTCAAAGATTTAATTCATATTATAAATGTGTCAGTGATTTGGGTTTTAGTGAAGAGGATTGCCAAGTTTTCATTCAATTAGGCAGTTCTTATGCTCAGGACATTATTCATTATTTAGATAAGTATATCGATGAAAATTTAAGGGAATCCATTAAATTACAATTCAAAATAGATATGGTTGAGCCAAAAGGAAACCTTACTGGTGTTTTTGATAAGGAACTGCTTGACCATGATGAAAAAAATAAGCTATTTATTGGGTTGATGGCATTTTATTTTGAAAATTTATATAATAATAAAGAAGCAAGGGAAGAGTTAGAACATATAAAATATAAATTTGAAGATTAATTATTCTTCTTTATCTTTAATAGTATCTAATACTTCTTTTCCAGTATCAGTTAATCTGTATAATCTTCCTTTACGAGCTTCTTCATTAATGCATTCAACTATCTCTTTGTTCTTAAGTTCACTGAGTACTTTTGAAATGTGATTTGTTCTAATACCGCTGTCTTTAGCAATGTTTGTTGGTATCTTTACGTCATCACCTATAGACTTTAATGTTTTCTCCCTGTATTTTGAGATTTGAACATAAGATGTCAATTTCAAAAGCTCGTCATTTTCTTTACTCATAGTTATTATTCTATATTTTCTAATATAAAAGATTTTAGAATTTTATTATTTTCAATGCATATTTTAGTAGGATAATGTACAATTTTATCCAATTTATTTTATTATTAAATTAATGGTTAATTGTGTTCAAAATGCTAATTATTTAAATAATATTTAGTATTTTTAAAAA
>NZ_JAZTXC010000162.1:0-1559 GCF_045636185.1 Methanobrevibacter sp.
GGTACACCAACTTGGCGAGATAATAAGATATGTTCACGAGTTTGAGCCATAGGTCCGTCAGTAGCAGCAATAACTAAGATTGCTCCATCCATTTGAGCAGCACCAGTGATCATGTTTTTAACATAGTCAGCATGCCCTGGACAGTCAACGTGTGCATAGTGACGTCCTTCAGTTTGATATTCAACGTGAGAAGTGTTGATTGTAATTCCACGTTCTCTTTCTTCTGGAGCTTTGTCGATATTAGCGTAATCTACGAAATCTCCTCCGAATTTTTCAGATTGTCTTTTAGTAATAGCAGCAGTTAATGTTGTTTTACCATGGTCAACGTGTCCAATAGTACCAATATTAACGTGTGGTTTACTTCTGTCAAATTTTTCTTTTGCCATTTTATATTTCCTCCTTTTTTAATTACTACTTTATTCTAACTAATAATTGAAATTTTATCAACTATTTTATCTATAATAATCAAGATATTTGTACTCTTGTTATTATTTTACGAATTAATTACCACTTTTTTTGATAATTTCTTCAGAAATGCTCTTTGGAACTTCTTCATAATGATCAAATGTCATAACGAAGTTTCCACGTCCTTGGCTGTTACTTCTTAAACTTGTAGCATAACCAAACATTTCAGCAAGAGGTACCATTGCAGATAATTGAATAGCATTTCCTCTGCTTTCTTGTCCTAATGGACGTCCACGTCTACTAGTTAAGTCACCCATAACATTACCAAAATATTCATCTGGTACTACTACGTCAACTTTCATAATAGGTTCTAGTAATACTGGATTACATTTTTTCTTAGCTTCTTTTAAAGCCATACTTGCAGCAATTTTGAATGCCATTTCACTAGAGTCAACATCGTGGTAAGATCCATCAAATAATGTACACTTAACATCGATCATTGGATATCCAGCTAAAATACCACTTTCCATAGCTTCTTGTAATCCCTTGTCTGTTACAGGAATGTATTCACGAGGAACTACACCACCAACAACAGCGTCAACGAATTCGTATCCTTTATCTGGATTTGGTTCAAATTTAACCCAAACATGTCCGTATTGTCCACGTCCACCAGATTGTTTAATATATTTACCTTCACAGTCACCAGCTGTTTTTAAAGTTTCACGGTAAGCAACTTGAGGTTGTCCAATATTAGCTTCAACATTGAATTCTCTCTTCATTCTATCTACTAATACATCTAAGTGTAATTCACCCATACCAGCGATAACTGTTTGTCCAGTTTCATGGTCTGTATGTACTTTGAATGTAGGATCTTCTTCAGCTAATTTTTGTAATGCAAGTCCCATCTTATCTTGGTCAGCTTTTGATTTTGGTTCAACAGCTAATTGGATAACTGGTTCTGGGAATTCCATTGATTCAAGAATAATTTGATGTTTTTCATCACATAATGTATCACCAGTAGTAGTATTTTTTAAACCTACTGCAGCAGCGATATCACCTGTATATACATCAGTAATTTCTGAACGGTTATTAGCATGCATTAATAAGATACGTCCAATTCTTTCTTTAGCATCTTTAGTAGAGTTCATAACATA
>NZ_JAZTXC010000163.1:0-32840 GCF_045636185.1 Methanobrevibacter sp.
TTAGCTGATGCACACATGTCCGGTGACATTCACATTCACGATTTAGAATTCTTCGCAGGCAGACCTTTAAACTGTATGCAACATGATATCAGAACATTCATCAAATACGGCCTTAAGGTAGACGGTACCGGTGACCACACATCTATTGCAGGTGCACCAAACCACATGGAAACTTTAATGAACCACACTGGTGAAATCATGCTTGCAGCACAACAAAACATGTCTGGAGGACAAGGAATGTCCCTTTGGAATGTATTTGTAGCTCCATTCGCAAGAGGAAGAAGCTATGATGAAATCAAACAGTCAGTTCAAATGCTTATTTACAACCTAAACATGGCTTATGCTGCTCGTGGATCACAAGTTCCATTTACCAGTATGGCATTGGAATTCGGAGTTCCTGACTTCTTAAAAGATGAAACTGCATACGGACCAAAAGGTCAAGTGGTTGGAACTTATGCAGATTTCGAAGAAGAAACCAGATTAATCCAAAGAGCATTCACTGAAACTTTACTTGAAGGAGATAATGAAGGGAAACCTCATTTATTCCCAAATACCATTTACACATTACGTGAAGAAACTATGGGTAGCGAATATGAAGAAGATATTCGTTTAGTTCACGAATTATCCGCAAAATACGGTTCATCATACTTTGTTAACATGTTAGCTGATTACAGAGGAGATATGGCTAACTATATGGGTTGTAGAACCTGTTTACAAGACAACTGGACCGGAGACTGGGATCAAGATTGTTTAAGAACAGGTAACCTCGCATATGTAACCTTAAACCTCCCAAGAATCGGATATCAATCTCGTGATGAATCCCAAGTATTCGAATACTTAGATGAATACATGGACTTAGCTACCGAAACCTTAATGCTTAGAAGAGAACAAGGTTTAAAATGTTTGAATGACTTCCACATTTTACCATTCTTAAAACAACAAGTAGCTGAAGATTCCTACTACAGAATCCAAAACTCGACTTTATCCTTTGGTTTCGTAGGACTTAATGAAATGTTATTATCCTTATTCGGAGCAGGTATTGAAAACCCAGATGCAAATAAATTTGGTATCAAATGTCTCGAATACATCAATGAAAGAGCAAACAAATTAAAAGAAGAAACTGGACTCAGATGGTCTGTTTTACAAACTCCTGCAGAATCCACTGCATACAGATTTGCAACTCTTGACAAAAAACAATTCGGAGACCAAGCTATTGTACAAGGTGATGGAAATGCTAACTACTACACCAACTCATCTCATGTGCCAGTAGACACCAATGCATCATTAATTGAAAAAATTAAAATTGAAGAACAATACCACCCATTAACCCCTGGTGGACACATCTTCCATGCATTCATGGGCGAATCATACTCCGATCCTGATTCATTAATGAGCTTAACCAACAAAATTGCAAGAAAATCCGATATTGGTTTCTGGGCTTACAGTTCAGCTTTAAGTTTCTGTTTAAAATGTAAAACTTTAATGAAAGGATTAAACCACACTTGCCCAACTTGTGGTGAAAGTGAAGATGTAGAATGGTATGACAGAATTACTGGATACGTACAACAAGTAGGTCGTGCAAAATCTGCATCTGGTGGTTGGAACCCAGGTAAACGTCAAGAATTAATTGACAGAAGAAGATTTGAAGATAACTAAATTTAGTTATCTTTCACACCATTTTTTTACATATCTTTTCATCACCTAATAATATACTAAAAAAACTAAAAGTATATTAATATCTTTAAATATAAATTATACTATTATCATATCACTGATGATAATTTATTTTCACACTCTATGTTACTAGTATTTATGGGCTTTTTTGATACTAGGTAGCTGATAACATAGACTTAATTAATACCCAGTGCATTAATAAATCGAGGTAATAAAAATGCAAAGATCAAGAGGATTTAAAAGCAGATCAAGAAAAAAATTAACTAAAGTTGAAAGAAAAGGAAGAACTAATCCTATTACTAACAGATTCCAAAAATTCGAAGAAGGAGACTTAGTTCACATTATTATTAATCCAAGTATCCAAAAAGGTCAACCACATTCAAGATTCCATGGTAAAACCGGAACAATCACCGGAACTAAAGGTAAAGCTTATTTAGTAGCTTTAAAAGAAGGAAACAAACCAAAAGAATTAATTGTTAGACCTGACCACTTAAAATTACAAAACTGATTTAAATGATTGGTAAAAACGTCATTAAAAAAGAAGAAATCTCAGGAGTTGAAGTAAAAGAAACTCTTGAAGAATTTTCTCAAAATTATGAATTAAACTATGAGCAAAATGTAACTTTAAATCATCTTGCCAGATTTCCAAGATTTTCCCTTGAAGATTCACAAGAAATTATGGAAAAGCTTGAAAATGATATTGGTTTAAGGCACAAAGTTGCAGTGCACATTGTAGATTTAATTCCACAAGACTTATCTGATTTAAGATTAATCTTCGCAAAAGAACCTACACAAGTAACTAAAGAAGAAATGGATAAAATTCTTGAAATCTTAGATCAGTATTACCCTGAAGAATAGTTGATTCTATTCTTTTTATAACTTTTTTTAACCAACTTTTTTTAGATATATTTATTACTATAAAACATTAAATTTAATAATAGTATTTTTAAATAGTGAAGTGATAATTATGGATAAAAGAAATAATAAACGAAAAAACCCCCCTCAAAAAACCGAAGACAATGCAGTTATACTGGATTATCTTAGTTTAGGATATGTACAGTCTGATATGTCTAAGTTTAAAGGAAAAGCTATTGCTCAAGCTATTGGTACTGATTACTTCACTTTACTAGAATTAGCTCCTAAAAAAGGAGTAGATTTAGAAATTCAAGACACTGTCTACATTGGAAAAGGAAAAAGAGACAAGATTTATAGAGTCCTTGGAAAATTAGACTTTGAAAATTTAACCGCAACAAGTAGAATAGAACTTGAATATGCAATTAAAGATATTGTCATATCAAGAGAAGATGAATTCGTTGACTTCTTCAACACTGCGGGTCCTGTTAACACTAGATTACATAAACTAGAGTTAATTCCTGGAATTGGTAAAAAATACATGTGGGAAATTATCGAAGAGCGTAAGAAATGTGAATTTGAAAGCTTTGAAGATATAAGTAATAGAGTTCCTGCTTTATCTGACCCTGTTGGAATGATTGTTAACCGTGTAAAACAAGAATTAGATACAACAACAGTTAAAAAAGGAAAACAAAAATATTACCTATTTACCCCTATTCCTAGAAGTCCTCAAAACAGGAATAAAAGATAAAAGTGATAACTTGAATGGTGAAGGTAACGAATCCTTATCTAAAGCAACAAAATCTATTCTAGCCAAATACGGAATACGATTAAATAAAAATCTTGGACAAAATTATTTAATTGATAAAAATAAACGTAACCAAATAATTGATTTTGGAGACCTATCAAAAGAGGATATTGTTTTAGAGATTGGTGCTGGAATCGGTACACTTACAATAGAATTAGCTAAAAGAGCTAAGAAAGTAATAGCTATAGAACAAGATTCAAATATTTGTGAAATATTGAATCAACGTTTAAACGAGGAAAAAATTGATAATGTAGAACTTATTAACGAGGATGCATTGAAAATTGAATTTCCAGAATTCAATAAAATAGTATCTAATCTACCTTATCAAATATCATCACCCATTACATTTAAATTTTTAGATTATGATTTTGATTTAGCCGTTTTAATGTATCAAAAGGAATTTGGAGAGAGAATGAACGGCGAAGTTGGAAGTAAGAATTATTCAAGACTTTCAGCAATGCTTTATTTTAAATGCGACGTTGAGACATTGACTGATGTTAGCTGCGAAAGCTTTATCCCAAAGCCTAAAGTTGATTCAGTTGTTATGAGCCTGACACCTAAAGAATCTAAGCTGAATCCAGATGATTTTAAAATTTATTCCAAATTTTGTAAAGCATTATTCCAACATAGAAATAAAAAGATTAGAAATGCCCTGATTGACTCAAGACATGTCGTTAGTAATTTGGATAAAAAAGAAATTAAAAAAAGGCTTAATGATATTTCAGATGAGAAGTTAAATGATTATTTGACAAAAAGAGTTATTGCACTGAATCCTGAAGAAATCTTATTTGTTTCTAAAGAACTTAACCCACTTTTTAATGATTAATATGAATTTTATAATTAATACGCATGAAAATGTTTATGTTCCTGCTGAAGACAGCTACTTACTGGCTGAAAATCTAGAGATAGAGAGCGGTAAAAGTGTTTTAGAAATCGGTACAGGCAGCGGAATTGTCGCAATGTATGCATCGAAATTAACTGATGAAGTTACTGCCACCGACATTAATTTTGATGCTATTCAATTAGCTGAATCAAATTTTAAAGCCAATAACATTGACAACATTGAATTGCTATTTGGAAATTTGTTTGAGCCTGTGAAAGATAGGAAGTTTGATGTAATTTTATTTAATACCCCATATCTGCCTACCGAAGAAGGAGAAGTTATTGATGATAATTTAAATTATGCATTTGATGGCGGATTAAATGGAAGAAAAGTTATTGACCTTTTTTTAAATGAAGTGAAAAATCATTTAAATGATGGTGGAATTGTACAGATAATTCAATCCTCACTTTCGGATAATGATGAAACCCTAAACATGCTTGATGAGCTCGGTTTCATAGCAGAAATTGCAAAAAAAGAACACTATTTTTTTGAAGATATAGTATTGATAAATGGATATCTAATATAATTAAGAAAGGAGAATAATTAAAATTCTCCATCAAAAACAAGTTTTGCAGGACCTTCCATGAAAGCCCCTAATTCATCATTTTCCTCATAGATTGTGAAGTTCAAGTCTCCACCAGGCAAATGAAGAAGAACATTTTCATCAAATAGTCCTAATTTAAAACCAGAAATAGCTGTTGAAGTTGCACCGGTACCGCATGCAAGAGTAACACCTGCGCCACGTTCCCAAGTAATCATCTTACCTTCATTTTTACTTATAACTTCAACAAAGTGCACATTAATCTTTTCAGGGAAAACTTCGTGAGCTTCAATAGCCGGACCATACTTATTAATGTCAATGGAATCCACATCATCGACAAAAATTATTGCATGAGGATTACCTACACTAATGGCAGTTACATTGAATGTGGTGTCCAATACTTCAAGTTCGCCATCAATGAATTCATCCTTATCGCTAGTCATTGGTATTTTAGGAGTTTTAAAGGTTGATGTACCCATATTTACTTTAAATAAAACAGGTTCATCATTTTCTAATGTTATATCTATAGTTTTGATTCCAGCTCTTGTCTCAACAGTCATCTTTTCCTGTTTTAAGATACCTTTTCTGTAGACAAAATCACCAAAGCATCTGATACCATTACCACACATTTCGGCTTCGCTTCCATCTGGATTAAACATTCTGTATCCGATATCCGCAACATCAGACGGCACTACAAATAATACACCGTCTCCACCAACACCAAAGTTTCTGTGGCATAACATTCTACATGCTTCAGCCTTATCACTTTCAGGAATTACTTCCCCTTTTGATTCATCGATAATCGGGAAGTCATTTCCTATACCGTGCATTTTAGAAAATTTTAATCCTTTTAAATCGACCATATTATCACTTATTTTAAATGATCAGGAATAATTTGTTTTGTGTATAAATCTTCAAAGGATTGTCTTTCACGTACAACTTGACATTTACCGTCAGTTACAAGAATTTCTGAAGATAATGGTCTTGAGTTGTAGTTTGAAGACATGGTGAAACCATATGCACCTGCATTCATTATTCCTAAGATGTCACCTTCCTCAACATCAGGCATTGGTCTGTCACGTGCAAATAAGTCTCCAGATTCACAGACGTTACCTGCAATATCCACTTCCTGAGTGATAGGGGCATCCATTTTACTTGCATCAACGATATGGTGATATGATTCATACATTGCCGGTCTTAGGAGTGTGTGGAAACCTGCATCTACACCGATGAATTTCCTGTAGCTTTGTTTTACACTGTTAACTGTTACGAGTAAAACAGTAGAATCCCCGACAAGGTATCTTCCAGGTTCCAAATACATAGTAGGTGAACCCATATCATACTGTTCTAATTTTTCTTTAAATAATCCAATATTGACTTCAGCAAATTTATCCAAGTCAACAATGTTTTCTTCTGGAGTGTATGGAATACCAATACCTCCACCGAAGTCAATAAATTCAAAGTCAATTCCTGTATCCTCATGGACTTTTCCTGCAATATCCATAGTTGATTCTACAGCTAATTTAAATGGTTCTGGGTCTAGGATACCTGAACCGATGTGTGAATGCATACCAATTGGATTGAAACCTAAGTCTTTTGCTTGTTGATAAACTTCACTAGCTTCATTATCCATTATACCAAATTTACTCATTACTCCACCGGTAATACAATGGTCGTGGTGTCCTGCACCAACCATAGGATTAACCCTAAATGAAATTTTAACTCCTTCCGGATCAATTACTTTGGCTAACCTTTTAAGTGCTGAGACAGAATCTATGTTTAAAACAGCACCTTCATCATGGACAAATTTTAATTCTTCATTTGTAATGTTATTACCAGTGAAAAGGATTCTTTGACCATCAAATCCTAATTTTTTAGCAGTGTAAACTTCTCCTGGAGAAACAGCATCAATACAGCAGCCTTCACTTTCCAAAATTTTCATTACTGCAAGATTGGTATTAGCTTTACATGCATAAAATACTTTAAAATCAGGATAATATTTTGAAAATGCACTATAAAATCTATTATAATTGTCTCTTATTCTATTTTCATCAATAACATATGTTGGAGTTCCAAATTCCTCTGCAATATCTATTGCATCAGCTCCACCAATGTCCAAGTGGTTTTTTTCGTTTACTTTAATATTTAAATCCATAATATAAACTCCTAAAAAAGTTTTATTATAAATATAGTTATGTATTGAATAATATTTATAATTAGTGAAGGAAATCCATTTGCCAATACTTTTTAATAGACAGTTAAATAATATAACTTAGGTGAAATAATGGAAAAGCCATACGGACTAACAATGAGAAGTGTCATCAAAAATGAAGAAGACAAAATTTTAGTACTCAGAAGACATCCCAAATCAAAAACTCAACCACACAAATGGGAATTGCCTGGTGGAAAAATAGAAAAAGGGGAATTTTTTGATGAAGCATTGGTTCGTGAAGTTAAAGAGGAAACTAACTTGAATGTGAAAGTTGGAGACTTTTGCGAAGCGGTACAGGATGATTATCCGCACAAAAGAACCGTGCAATTAATAATGTATTCAAAAGAGATTACAGGCGAAGTTGAAATAAGTGATGAGCATGATGACTGGAAATGGGCCGGCATTGATGAAATAAAATCGCTTGATATAACTTCATCACTTGAAAAAATAATTAAAAAAAAGAATGGAAAACTTTAGAGTGTTTCATCTAAAGCTTTTACAAATTCATCAACTTCTTCTTTTGTAATAATCAATGGAGGTACAAATCTCAATACTTTGTCAGCAGTACAGTTGATTAAAAATCCTTTTTCGCGGAGTTTATCAACATATTCTGCACCAGGTTTTGTTAATTCCAAACCAACCATCAATCCTTTACCTCTGACCTCAGCAATGATTTCTTTATCCAATTTTTTAAGTTCTTCAACAAAGTAATCACCGACTTCATTAACATTATCCAAAATGTTTTCAGCCATGATTTCATCTAAAACTGCATTGGCAGCAGCACAGACTAATGGTCCTCCACCGAAAGTGGTTCCATGATCTCCAGGTACAAATGCACTGGCCACTTTTTCAGTTGCAAGGATTCCACCCATAGGAACTCCTCCACCTATTCCTTTAGCCATTGTCATTATATCTGGTTTTACATCAAATAATTCGTGAGCAAACAAGGTTCCGCATCTTCCAAAACCTGTCTGTACTTCATCTACAATAAATACGATATCATTTTCCTTACAGATTTTTTCAATTTCTTTTAAATATCCGATATCTGGAATGTTTACTCCACCTTCCCCTTGAATAGGTTCAACAATAATAGCTGCAGTATTTTCTGTAATTGCCTCTTTAATGGCATCGACATCATTATATGGAACATTGATAAATCCTTTTGGTAAAATTGCTTTAAATGGTTCATGATAATGTTCATGACCTGTTGCTGCAAGAGTCATTACTGTTCTTCCGTGGAAAGATTCAATTGTTGATATCACTTCACTTTTTCCTGTGTATTTTACAGCTAATTTAATAGCTCCCTCATTAGCTTCAGCACCACTATTTGCATAAAATATTCTGTCAAAGCTAGTTAATTCAATTAGTTTTTTAGCATAGATTAATGCAGGTTCATTATAGTAAATGCTTGAAATGTGAATAAGTTTTTCTGCTTGATCCTGAATAGCCTTTACAAGTTTTGGATGATTGTGTCCTAAAGCATTGACTGCAATACCTGCAAACATGTCGATATATTCATTTCCATCAATATCTGTAACTTTAACACCTTCACCATGGTCCAAAACAATTGGCTGTCGTGTGAAAGTATTAATAAAATACTCATCTTCAATCTTAATCAGTTCTTGAGTGTTCATAATATTACTCCACAAACTATTTTATCAAGTAATAATTATATTAATAATGATATTTATATATTAATAAAAAGGTGATTAAATGAAAGTCGCAATAATTGAAACTGATAAAGGAGTAATCGAATTAGAATTATTCCCTAATGAAGCTCCAGGTACTGTAGCTAACTTCGAAAAATTAGCTAATGAAGGATTTTATGATGGATTAACCTTCCACAGAGTAATACCAGACTTTGTAATCCAAGGAGGTTGTCCTAATGGAAACGGAACCGGTGGACCAGGTTACACTATCAAATGTGAAACTGAAGGAAACCCACACAAGCATGGTACCGGTGCATTATCCATGGCACATGCCGGTAAAGACACTGGTGGAAGCCAATTCTTTATTACCCATTCCCCACAACCTCACTTAGATGGAGTGCACACTGTATTTGGCCAAGTAATCAAAGGCCAAGATGTAGTCAATGCAATCCAGCAAGGGGACAAAATGAACAAAGTTTATATCGAAGAAAGATAGTTAATTAACTATCTTCATATTTTCTATTTTTAAATTGCATCATTTGATTTCATGCCAACCAATGAAGCGAATACAGATGCTATGCATAACACCACACAAATAAGACAGGTTATTTGGCAACTGCTTATTAATAGTGGATAGTACTGCTCGACAATAGGAACATTTCCCATCACAAAAGCAAATACCAATGTCAATATACCCATACTCATTGCCTGACCTACAGTACGCATTGTTGATACGGCTGCTGATGCAACTGAGGTGTCTTTTGGAGGAACTGAACTCATTATAACATTTGTATTTGGCGGAGAGAATAATCCAAATCCGACACCATAGATTATCATTGATACAATTAAAAATTCAATAGGAGTTTGACTATTTAAAAATGAGAATAAAAGAAGTGAAATAGTACCTAATCCCATACCAATAGCTGCTAAAATTTGTGGAACATACTTATCCGATAGTCGTCCGGCTATTGGGGCAAGAACAACCTGACATAATGGTGCAACAAGAAGAATCATACCTGCAGATTGTGAATCAAATCCCTTAATATACTGTAAATGATAATTTAAAATCGTTGTTACGGCAAAAGTAGCTAGGTATGCAGATAACGAAGCAAAATTAGATGATGAAAATTTGCGGTTTTTGAAAAATCTCACATCAAATACCGGATGGTCCTGTTTTAGCTCTATAAATGCAAATACAATTAAGATTATTATGCCCAAAATTGTAAATATAACTCCTAAAGATGTATTTAGTATTGTAAATCCATACATGAACAATACCATACCAATTGCATAGGATAGAGATCCTTTAATATCAAGAGGAATATTTTCAAATGTAATCCATTCATCATCGATTTTAGTTAAAAGCAGAGCCAATATTACGAATAAAAAAGGAACACCAAATAAAACTACTGATCTCCAGCCCAAATGGTAATTAATGATTCCACCAAGAACCGGTGATAAGGACAAACCAATGTAGACCCCAGTAATATTAATTCCCAAGGCCTTTCCCCGCTCTTCCGGTTTAAATGCAGATACCACCATTGCCATAGAAGTAACATTGATGAAAGATAATGAAATTCCCAGTATAAAACGAGAGGCCAAAAATTGCTCCTGAGAAGTTACCAACACATTGACAATAGAAATTATAATAAAAAGAATAATGCTTAGAATTGTGACTTTTTTAAGACCATATTTACCTGAAATTTGGCCTGCCGGAACCGACATTACTGCCACGACCAATAAAAAGATAATCGTAATCCAATTTTGAACAATATTGCTCATATGAAATTCACTGGCTATTGTCGGGATGACAACCATAACTGCATTAACTGCAAAAACTGTGAAAAATGACAATACCGTACAAATTAAGAGGATTAAATTTTTCTTTTCCATTGAAGTAAACTATATAAAAAAAATTATTTTAATCTTTCCATCAGCCCTGATTTGCGGGCATAATGAAACATGTATAACTGGACATAACCTGCATAGTCGCCGAACTCATCCATTCCAAATTCACGAACCTTTTCTACTTTAATATCTTTTCCATCAAAGTATAGATATGAAACAATGCGTTTAATCCATACATCACTTGGAAAAGCCTGCCTAAATCCAAAACCATAAAGCAATATGCAGTCAGCAACCTTTGGACCTACACCAGGCACTTTTAAAATAGTTTCAAATGCTTCATCATATGACATTTTTGAAATATCCGAAAGGTTCATTTCAAGTGTAAACATCTCACTTGCTTTTCTCATGTATGGTGCCCTGTAACCCACACCACAGGATTTTAAATTATTGTTTTCAACAGAACCTGTTTTTGAAAGTTCTTCATCTTCATCCAAAAATATATCATTAAATATTTTAGTGTCGGGAAATGAATAATAATTATTGAAATTGGATCCCCACTTCATTTTCACATCATCGATAGACTTTGTCCAGCGCTTGATTGAATTGTTAGCAGAACAGATTGATGATATTATGCATTCAAATGGGTCTTTTGCTTGAAACAGTCTTAAACCACTGCAGAACTTAGACATGTCCTTAAGTTCATCATAGCTATCTAGATATCTATAGAACTTATTTAAATCAAAGTCCAAATCATAAATTTCACTGACTTTTGAAATAGCCTGATTTTCACTTACATTTCCAGTGTATGAAAAGTCAATATTTTCACCGGATTGTTTAACATTAAAAATAGAAGGATTGCCGTCAATACAAACTAAATCACTATAAGAATCGTTGATTTTTTTCCATGGCGGCTGTGAAGTCTGACCGGAAATTTGAGTCAGTTCTAAATCAATCGGAGCTTTAATAATCATAAACGAACAGCCACATTATGCTTTTTAAGGTATTCCTTTACCTCTCCAATGGAATACTGATTGAAATGGAAAATACTTGCTGCAAGAGCTGCACTAACGTCAGTTTTTTCAAAAACATCCAAAATATCTTTTGGCTCACCGACACCGCCACTTGCAATAACCGGAATATCAACAGCATCATTAATGGCCTTATTTAATTCAATGTCATAACCTGCCTGTGTTCCATCACCATCCATACTGGTCAAAAGGATTTCGCCGGCACCGCGATTCTGACATTCACAAGCCCAAGCTATTGCATCTATGCCTGTGAACTCACGTCCTCCGTAAATGCTGCAGTCAAACCAACAATAGCCTTTGTCAGTTTCAATGACTATTTTATCCTTTGCATCATCCGGATGGTCAACATATCTTCTTTTTGCATCAATTCCAATTACAACAGCCTGGGAACCAACTACTTTAGAAGCTTCTGTTAATAAACTAGGATTTTTAATAGCTGCAGTGTTAGTTGAACATTTATCTGCTCCCGCTTTCAACATTTTAATATAATCATCAACTTTTCTTATTCCTCCACCTACACAAATCGGCATGAATACATTTTCAGTTAATCTATCGATTACATCAGCCATTGTAGCACGTCTTTCATGAGAAGCTGTAATATCCAATACAACCACTTCATCAGCACCTTCTTCATAATAACGAGTTGCGAGTTCTACTGGATTACCGGCATATTTAATTTCTTTAAATTCAACACCTTTAACAACACGTCCTTCAGGAACCTGTAAATCACAATCTAGACAAGGAATAATTCTTTTAGTTAACATAATATCAAATAGAAAAAAAGTAGTTATTGTTTTTAAAAAACAATAATATTAAGCTGAATATCTTAAAACAAAACAAAATATTGCTAAAATGACAGTTAAAACAACTACATGCTCTGGAGAAAGTTTTGGTCCAACACTTTCTTCATCAAAGTACCTTACTAAACCTGCACCGGTTTGAGGCATACTAATCTTATTATCTTTTTTTGCCATAATATCTCCTTTCAATTAATTTATTAAAATAACTGTTACTAATTATTTTCTTCATAGTATATAATATTATTGAAAATGAATTTCATATTAACATTTTGTTAATTAAATATAATTTTAATCCATTATATTCTATAAAAAAAATTAAAATAAATTATTTATTGGACATAATTCTAAATATATAATTAATTATCATTATTTCTAAAATAAATGATAATTAGATTATTTTAGGAGTTAAATATTATGTCAAAAAATAGAAAAATTATTGGACTGACTATAGTGATAGTAGTTTTTTTACTAATTATTTTTACACTATATGGTATGTCTAATGAAAATACAGATACTGTTAAGATTGGGTATTTGCCTACCGATCATGATGCGGAATTATTTGTCGCAAATGCTACGGGAATGTATAAAGATGCAGGAATTGAAGTGGAATTATATGAGTATAACAATGGCGGAGATATGATGAGTGCAATGGCTAGTGGTGATTTAGATGTTGGATATGCTGGAATAACCCCAGTAATATATTCCATATCTAAAGAAGTACCTGTAAAAATTGTTGCAGGAGCTCAAAATGAGGGAAGCGGCTTGCTTTCCCATAGTTCGTCAATCAAGTCAGTCACTGATTTAAAAGGTAAGATTGTGGCTACACCAGGTGAATCATCAATACAAAGTGTATTATTAAAATATGAATTAAAGAAAAACGGACTAAATTTTTCTGATATTGAAAGTCCCAGTATGAAGGTTTCTTCAATGAATGATGCATTAAGAACTAAAAGTATTGATGGAATGTTAACATATGAACCTTATGTTACAATTTCAAAAGAAATCAATAATCAAACTTTGGTGGAAAACTCTTCAGATATTTTACCGAATCATCCATGCTGTGTCGTAGTTATGAATGAAAAATTTTTATCAGAACATTCTGACAAAGCCCATAAAATTTTAGATATTCATAAAAAAGCAACAGAGAAAATAAAGGAAAATCCTGAAGGAATAGAAAAATATTTGCCACCACATATTGTTCCTAATCATGAAATTGAAAAAGAAAGTTTAAATCATATTAAATGGGTAAGTGATTTGAATGACACTTATAAGGAAAATGTGAATAATTTCTTAAAAATTGAACAAGATTTGGGAATAATAAATGAAACAATATCCTCAGACAAGTTATTTGCAAAAATTTAAATAAAATCTAAAGTTTACTAAAGGGGCATTAATATGAAAAATTTCAGAAACGAATATAAAAAAGAGACAATAATATTGCCTATTATTTTGATAATAATTTGGTATCTGATTTGTGATGTATTTAATCTAATTCCAAATTATATGTTTCCCGGACCAACGGACGTCGTAAATTCATTTGTCAAATTAGTTGTTTCAGGAAAACTTTTTAAAGATATCTTTGAAACACTTTATAAAGTATTGTTTGGTATGTTGCTAGCATCAGTGGTTGGTATAACATTTGGAATAATATTGGGTTGGTCTGAACGATTAGAAATGTTATGTAAATTAGTTATTAGTATTTTAAGACCTATTCCACCAATTGCATGGATTCCTTTTTCAATAATGTGGTTTGGTATTGGAATAGGGCCTGCAGTATTCATAATTTTTATGGGATGTGTTTTTCCAATACTAATTTCAACAATTGATGGAGTACATAGAACAGATCCTGTTTTAATAGAAGCGGCACAAACATTTGGAGCATCAAATTCACAGATGTTAACTGAAGTAATCCTACCATCAAGTTTACCATATATTGTATCCGGACTTAAAGTAGCAATAGGTATTGCTTTAATGTGTACAATTTCCGGTGAGATGATTGGATCCAGTTCTGGTATAGGATATATGATTTTAACATCTACGAACCTATTTGATACAGGTTCAACAGTGGTTGGAATGTTAGTAATTGGTGTAATCGGTATAATTTTTGATTATATTTTTACAAAGATACAGGAAAGAATATTCTGGTAAGGTGATAATATGACATTTGAAATAGAAAATGTATCAAAAACTTTTGTATCAAACGATGATGGAGAAGAAGTACTTGCATTAAAGGATATTAACCTTACTATTGAAACAGGAGAATTTGTATCCCTTGTAGGTCCATCAGGTTGTGGAAAAACAACTTTGTTACGTATAATAGAAGGGTTTGAAAATCCTACAGGAGGTACTATTAAAGATGATGGAGAAATAGTAACAAAACCTTCCAACGAAAGAGGTTTTATATTCCAGAACTATTCTCTCTATCCTTGGTTAAATGTCATTGATAATGTAATTTTTGGATTAGGTATCAATGGAAAACCTGAAAAAGAAAGTAAGAAACGTGCAATGGAATATCTTGAGAGTGTTGGACTAGAAGATTTTGCAAAAAGATATCCTCATGAATTATCTGGAGGTATGAAACAAAGGGTTGCAATAATTAGGTCATTAATTAATGATTCTAAAAGTATATTGATGGATGAAACGTTTAGTGCATTAGATATACAGACAAAACACAAACTGCAAAATCAAATTCATAAAATTTGTAAAGAACAAAATAAGACAATTATTTTCGTTACACACGATATTGATGAAGCAGTATTTCTATCAGATAAAATTGTCGTCCTTTCCAGAAGACCTGGAACCATCAAGAAAATTTTTGAAATTAAACTAGAGCATCCAAGAAATAGGGAGGACCAAGAATTTAAAAATCTGGTATCTGAAATTATTCAAGAAATTGGAGAATTGGAAGAGGATTGATTTCATCTTATGAGTCTGTCCATTGAACTACCACGGCTTACAAAAGTCGTGGTGTTCTTATGCCATTGAAATAAAAAATTATATCTTTTCTTTTTTAAGAACTTTAATTTCACTTATTCTTGTATCTGGATATTGACCATCTTCATCCTTTTCAACAGCCTTTACCATATCCCATATTGTCAAAAGGCCAACACTAACACCAGTAATAGCTTCCATTTCAACACCAGTTTTGCCTAATGTATTAACTGCACAGGTGCAGGTAATATAAGTGGGATTAACATCAAAATCCATTTCAATTCCAGTTAAACTTAATGGATGGCATAGCGGTATGATTGATGAAGTATTTTTAACGGCCTGAATTCCTGCAATTTGAGCTGTTGTTAAAACATTACCTTTTTTGATTTCTTCACCCTGAATCATTTTAATTGTTTTTTCATCAAGAAATATTTTTCCTGATGCAATTGCTCTTCTCTTTTGATCAGGTTTTGCGCCAACTTCAACCATGTGTACTCCACTGTCTGTTAAATGTGTAAATTCTTCACCCATATTATCGCCTTTTATTTATCACTTACTTCAATAACGTCTAATTGTTTGCAAAATGCTTTAACACCTAATTTATCTGCTACATTAGGCTGTGATCTTCCTTCATCACCTGAAATTAATTCTTTAATATATAATCCACCTTCTGTTTTTATAGTCATCTCAAAATGAGTATCGTCTATTACTTCACAAGACAAATCCAGGACATGCTTTATACGTACTTTATCGGCACGTCTGTGGGAAACTCTGATTGGAGTTTGCTGATGAATTTCACCTAAATCAGACAAAATAGTTAATTTATCTTTATCATAAGGCTCTTCACACTCAACCAATGCTTTATAAACTTTATATGCATCAGGAGATGATACCTTTATTTCGGCTTTTCTATTTCTATAGGTGAATTTTAAATCATGATATTGAGTTTTTCCCTTATTGATTTCATTGATTTCTTTTTCCAATTTATTTAAATCGATTTTTCTGATTTTAGGTTCTTTTATTTCAAGCACAAATGGCCTGCCCGAACCCAACATCAATACATCGATGTCTTCTCTTCCCGCACCGTGGAATTTAGCTTCATATCCATTAGTAGCCTTTAATATATGCTCGGAAATTAACTCTTCTACTGAACATGGATACTGTTTTCCTGTAAAATTACATTCTTCACATCCTCTACCCTTACATTTTCTGCAAGGCCATTTTGTTTGAGGAATTCCACGGATAAGCTTATTGTATTTGCCTTCAATGAAAATTGGATTGATTTGAACACGAACATTTGGATTTTTTATTAAATTAACATTGACAATGATATCCTGCTTTTCAAAATTAACTTCTTTGGATAATTCTTTCTCCAATCTTTTTCCAATAATTCTATTAATTTCCTTTTTAATAGGTTCAACATCGAGATTTAATTCTTTTATAAATTCATCATCTCTTTGTTTGATTTCCTTATCAATACGAGACCCTACAACAAATGAATCAAATTCGACTTTAAGAAAATCTAATTTATTATGGATTTTATCGAAAAGCTCATCATCGATTTTATCAAATATATTTCCACAAATTATGCATTCATCATATCTTAAATCCAAATTTAAAGATTCTGCTCTTGAAACATTATCTTCGCCGTCAATAGTTTTTGACAGCATTCTTCCGAGACAATGTCTACATATCTTGCCGTCTGTTTTTTCTAGGATTTCATCTAATAATTGCATGTTAATCTTTATTTCATAAATTGACCCATCATACGGTTCATTGCGCCGCCACCTAAACGACCACCACGTTTTCCTAATCCTTTCATGGTCTTTTTAGTGTTGTTATAATATTTCAATAGGTCTTTAACATCGGATTCATCTACACCTGCTCCGCGGGCAATTCTTTGAATTCTGGAATGTTTTATGATTTTTGGGTTTTGCATTTCTTCTTTTGTCATTGATGACATCATTACTTTATATGATTCAATCTTCTCTTCAGTCATTTTAGAAGCTTCTTTTGGAATTTTATTTCCCATACCCGGAATCATATTTAACACCTGCTGCATAGGTCCCATCTTATTCATCATTTCAAACTGATTTTTCATGTCTTCAAGGGTGAATTTACCTTTTAGCATGTTATTCATGGTTTGCTCAGCAACATCCTCATCAATTTCCTCTTCGGCCTTTTCGATTAAACTCTTAATATCACCCATACCAAGCAGTCTGGAAATGAACCTTTCAGGGTCGAATAATTCAAAGTCATCGATTCTTTCACCAGTACCGATGAATTTAATTGGAGCACCGGTTTCTGCTACCGCAGACAATGCCCCCCCACCTTTTGCTGAACCGTCTAATTTTGTAATAATGATTGATCCAATATCTGTCGCCTGTGAGAAAGCTTTTGCCTGTTCACCAGCTTGCTGACCAATTGTTCCATCAATGACTAGAATAGCTTCGCTCGGATTAATGATATTATCTAACTGATCCATTTCCGCAATTAGATCTGCTTCTTCCTTATGTCTACCTGCTGTATCGAAAATAATTACTTTACGATTTTTAAATTCTTTTAACCCTTTTTCAGCCAAATCAAGTGCATCTTTATTATTTGGATCCCCATATAAAGGAACATCCATTTCTTCAGTTAATTGTCTTAATTGTTCATAAGCAGCTGGTCTCCATGTATCAGTACAGACAACAGCAGGATTGAATCCTTTTTTCTGTAAATATCTGCATAATTTACCAATCGTGGTTGTTTTACCACTACCCTGAAGACCAAGGAATAAAATCTTATATGGTCTTTCGTTAATATCCAGGGTTGCGGCTTCGCTGCCTAAAAGATTTACCATTTCTTCATAAATAATTGTTATAACATGCTCTCTTGGAGTAATACCTTTTGGAGGTTCCTCTTCAAGAGCCCTGCTTTCTATTTTTTTAGATAAATCTAAAACTAAAGCGATATTAACATCAGATTGAATTAATGCACGTTGAATATCTTTAACAACTTCTTTTATTGTTTTTTTATCAATAACTGACATTCCCACTAATTTTTTCATTGTATTAGTGAGGTTTTCACCTAAATTTCCAAGCATATTATCACTTTAAAATAAAATTTATTAATCTATTAGAATATATTTATATTTATATTATGTTTTAAAATTTTTGTGTGAAACTATGTTAGAAGAAGTGAAAAAATCTTTGGAAGAATCACCTATTGTGAAAAAAGGAGAATATAATTATTTCGTTAATCCAATAAGTGATGGGGTCCCAGCAATGGACCCGAAAATTTTACGTGAATTATCAAGAATTGTTTATAAACATGCAGATTTAGACATTGATAAAATTGTGGCAGTAGAAGCTATGGGAATTCATTTAGCAACAGCTTTATCCCTTGCAACCGACATACCATTTGTTGTAATCCGTAAAAGAGAATATGGACTTGAAGGTGAAAAACAAGTATACCAAAAAACCGGATACGGATCTTCAAATCTTTTTATCAATGATTTGCATGCCGGTGAAAGAATCCTGCTTATTGATGATGTTGTAAGTACTGGGGGAACATTAATAGCTCTTTTAAATACATTAAAAGATATGGAATTAGACATAAAATCTGCTGTAGCCATAATTGAAAAAGGTGAAGGTAAAAAACTTGTTGAAAAGGAAACCGGAATCGATATATTGACAATTATTAAACTTGATGTTATTGACGGAAAAGTAGTTATTGAAAAAACAATTGAAGATTAAAATGTCATTATATAATATGGATTTAGATAAAGTAATCCGTAAAATTAATTCTAAAAATGTGAAAAATGTCGGCCTTCAATTTCCGGAAGGCCTTAAAATGCAGGCTATAAACATTGCACATTCAATTGAAGAGGAATGTGATGTTAATGTTATTATATCAGGAGACCCATGTTTCGGAGCATGTGATGTAAGCGATTATAAAATGAAAGATTCCGTTGATTTAATCATTCATTTTGGCCATACTCCTCTCCCCATAAGATATGAGATTCCAACCCTATTCATAGAAGCCTTTGCTAATGTTGATGTAAAAAAAGATTTGAAAAAATGTCTTGAAAGTTTAAAAGGTTACAATAGAGTGGCTTTAGTTACAACAACACAACATCTGCATTTATTGAATGAAATGAAAGATTTTCTTGAGGATAATGGTAAGGAAGTTGTTCTTGGTTCATCCAAAAGTACTCGAAAGGGACAGGTTTTGGGATGTAACTTTTCTTCTATCAAAAATTTAGATGCTGATGTTTATTTGTTCATTGGAAGCGGTAATTTCCACCCATTAGGAATTTATCTATTTACTAAATCTCCAGTTTATGCCCTTGATCCCTACAACAATGAACTGAGGGAAATGACAGACTATGCAGACAGAATATTAAGAATTCGCTTTGCAAGAATTACAAAAGCGCGCGAAGCAAAAAAATGGGGAATTGTTGTATCTTCAAAAGAAGGTCAGTACAGACTTGAACTGGCAAAGGAAATAAAAAAGCTGCTTAAAGACAGCGGGATGGAAGGGTATATAATAATGTTGGATAATGTAAACCCTGATGTTTTATTACCTTATTTTGATTTAGATGCATTTATTGTAACAGCTTGTCCAAGAATAGCTATTGATGATTCCCAAATGTATAAAAAACCATTGATAACTCCACAAGAGCTGGAAATTGTATTGGACAAAAGGCAATGGGACGACTACCAGTTAGACGAAATACTTTTCAGACGAAGATAGTATACTTAAATATAAATATTAATATTAATAAAATTAGTATATTAATGAAATTTTTTCTTAATTTGGTGATTTAATATGGGCGAAGATAAAGAACAAATTGTAATGCCTGGCGAAAAATTAGGCATAATAGAACAATATGTACCTGGAGAAGGTACTTATGATGACGATGGAGAAATTAAATCATCAGTACTAGGAAACGTTAAAATTAATCAAAAAAAGAGAGTAATCTCAGTTGATTCAAAATTTGGTAAACCTGCTCTTTTGAAAAAAGGAGATATTGTATATGGTCAAATAACTGACCTTAAACCTCAAAGAGCAAATATTAACATTGACTGTATTAAAGATAATCCTAGACCTTTAGCATTGCCTTATATGGGTGCAATACACATATCTCAAGCTAAAAAAGATTATTTGGAAAAATTAAGTGATGCATTTAGAATAGGGGATATTGTACAAGCTAAAGTAGTTAAAATAACTGGAGATAACGTTGATTTAAGTACTGTAGATAAAGATTGTGGTGTATTGAAAGCCATGTGTACTCGTTGTAGAGATTATATGCACACCACCAATAAGAAAAACGAAGTACAATGTAATACATGCAATAAGAAAGAAAAACGTAAAGTTTCAATAAACTATGTAAATGAATTATAAGGTAGATAATATGAATAATATCAAAGTTCTTAATCAAACTCCAACAGAAATAGAGTTTGAAATTGAAGATGAAAGTCATGGTGTATGTAATGCACTCAGACATATTTTAATGCAAGATGAAGATGTTGAATATGCAGTTTACAACATTGACCACCCTCTTACTGGAAAACCAATAATGACCATTAAAACCACTGGTGCAGACCCAAAAGCTGCATTGAAAAAAGCTGCTGAACAACTTAAATCTGACAGTGAATCATTTAAACAACTTATTGAAGAAAACTTATAACTTCAATAACTTATTTTTTTTATGTGATAAAATGGGAAACTATAAAACTCCCAGTTTAACAGTAGACATTTTTATTTTTGATGAAAATCAGAATTTTATTTTAATAAAACGTAAGAATAATCCATATAAGGGTTACTGGGCTTTACCAGGCGGATTTGTAGATTATGGCGAATGTGTAGAACATGCAGCCATAAGAGAAGCTTTAGAGGAAACCAGCATTAATGTGAAATTAGATAAGCTTATTGGAGTATATTCTGCCCCTTCAAGAGATCCAAGAGGCCATACCGTTAGTATAGCATATAGTGCCAAAGGAAATATGGAAGAAATGAAAGCTGACGATGATGCATCAGATATAAACATTTTTACAAAAAAGGATTTAGAAAAAATTAGCCTTGCTTTTGACCATGAACAAATTATCAATGACTGTTTTAATGCCAAATTTAAATAAAAAAAGTATATATTTAAATAATTTAAAATGATAATATTTAAAATAGTACAAAGAAAAAAATAAGAGGTCGATATGATGGAATTTTGCCCGGATTGTGGAGCAATGCTACTTCCTAATGATAATAAACTTAAATGCAGTTGTGGATATACAAAAGATTTATCTTCAGACAACAATGAATACTCAGTTTCACAAGAAGTTAAAGGTAAACAGGGTGTTGTTAACATGGGTGAAGCTGAAGATATGAGATCACAAATAAATGAAGTATGTCCTGAATGTGGCCACAAAAAAGCTTATTATGAACTTAAGCAAACCCGTAGTGCAGATGAAGCACCTACAAGATTCTTTGAATGTGCCAAATGTGGGCATAAATGGAGAGATTATGATTAAGGGGAAATAATATGAAGGATTCTGATGAAAAGGAGAATAGAATTTCTAATTTAAAGAATATATTCGATCATATGAATGATGAAGAGCCATCAGATGAAATGAATATGGACGAATATGATGACATTGAAGAAGATGAGGAATTAATAAACTTCTTAAATGAAAATGATGAAGATTATGAAATTGATGATGAATACATTTATCATCCAGGAAAAGATTCTCCAGCTGCAATAAATCTAGATGATGAAGATGCAGAAATCGATGAAAACTTCATTATTGAAACCGATATCAATGAAAAATTAGATAAAAAAGCTCAAGTTGTCAACAAACCAACAGATTTCGAAAATGAGATTAATGAAAACTTCGACAATGTAGTGAATATGAAAATAGGAGAAAAACCTGTTTTCGGAATCCTCAGTTTAGTTCTAGGAATAATATTCTTAATTGCTTCAGTTATTGTTTTTAGTTCAGGAACAGAAAGAATCGTGGATAATGTAGTTTCTGGTGAAAACAACTTTTTAGTAGTCATATTAATAATTATTGGAATATTATTAATAATTACTGGTGTGTTTAAAATATTTAACTTAAAAAATCCATTTGATTCAATGCTTGAGTCAATGAACAGTGTAGAAGAATCAGATGAAGATGAGGAAAAAGAGACTACCATTCCAAAAAGTGATATTCCTCTCGATAAAGAATCTTACAAAATAGGGGAATTTGATATGGATGATCTTAAAAGCAACCTAAAAAGTTCATTTTCTAAAACTATCAATAACCAAGAAGAACCATCCGAAGAAGCAGAAGAGGAAATTGATGTTGAAGATTTACCTCCTGCACGTGAAAAAGCTCCTGATAATAAAGGACTTATAAAAGAAGAAATCGAAGAAAAAGATTACGAGCAAGCTCAACTTGACGGCGAATCTATTGATGAGATTTTTGCTGATGTTGATGACATTGAAAAAGAAGATAAAGAATAAATAATTTACATTTTTTGGGCCTGTGGTCTAGTCTGGAATGACACAGGACTTCGGATCCTGAAATCGGGGGTTCAAATCCCTCCAGGTCCGCTACTATTTTTTACCCTAACCAAAGCCTCTTTAAAAAAGTCCGGAACTAATGACCTATAAAGAGGACTTTTTAAAACCATGTTAATATCAGAATCCAAAATATAAGTGTAACAGTAGTCATCTTCAGCACGCATACCCCTACCATAAGCTTGCATCAGGGTCATGACGGTCTTATATGCATACCATTTCTGATCATTTTTTCGTCTCATATTAATTTGCTTGTCTCCAAGATATGGGAAAGGAATTTTATAAATAATCTGGAACCTACACTTATCATAAGGTAAATCCACACCTTCACTCATAGATGGAGAAACCAGTACTAACGGATTATCATCATTTTCAAAATAGTTCAATATTCTTTCCCGATTTTCAGAATTGTGTGAAATTAACCTGGAGTTAACTAAATTATTATTAATAAAATGCTGACACTTATAGCTGTTAGTATGAATCAAACCCTTTTCATCCTTATGTTTTTCAAGAATTTCCTTTAGGATAGGGATTGTTTTAGGTGCAGTCTTAGCAATTCTATTTTTAGACATCTTTCCGGCAAGATTTAAAATAATCGGCCTTTTTTCTTTAGTGAAAGGACTGTCAACTTTAATATGATAAACTTCATCCGGAGATAATCCTAACCACTTTGAAAATAAAGTGCTTGATAAAATTGTAGCGCTCATGAAAATGACAACATCCCCATATTTAAGCAGCATGTCCTTAGCATAGTGATGTACTCTTAATGGTTTAAAAGAGACTCCGTTTTCATCACTGTCAATTACCCAATTTTTAGGTTCGGTTTCAAGATTTTTTTTGAGTGTTTTGAGCCTGGATACTGTAGAACGAATTCTTTCAGCCTTATTTTTAGATAAGTCTTTAATATCAATGTCTTCATATGACTCACTAATAGCTGCAATTTCCATTATCCAGTCTTCAAGTTCACCATCCTCAAGAGTTTCCTTTGAAATGACTTTGCTAATATCCTTTTCCAAACGATGATTATAAAGATTAACTTCCATTGTACTCATTAGTTTAGATTCAATATTATGTGCTTCGTCTAAAATAATAAGTGAACGTGTTCCAAAATGCTTAACGTAATTTAACTCAGCAATAGCATAATCATAATTCATTAAAGTTATTGGTGAGTTGATTGCATTGGCTTTTTGCTGCCAATAATGGCAATGGGAATCAGACTGATAAAACACTGCTCCACCAAAGGAATCTTCAAAAGCTAGTCCTGCATCCAAAGTAGGATTTTTAGCAACACCGTTTGGACAGAAAAAATTACTTGAAGTGGGAGAGGTTTTACAGGCTCCCATATCACAGGTAACATCAAGCCCGTCATGCAAACATGCAAAATTGGATCTTCCTTTAACCAAAGGGAATTCAAATTCCTCATTATACTGTGACTGTAACTGTTTTGTCATGGTTAAAATATAAGCTGAACCATACATTTTAGCAAGGGTAGTAGCAATTGCAGATTTGCCTGTTCCCGTTCCGGCCTCCAGAATAATATATTTATAGCCCTGTTTAATGGCATCATCAATGTCCTTAATAATTTCAAACTGGCCCAATCTCGGTTCATAAAAAGGGAAATTTTCGATTATCTCTTCATCAATATTTGGATATAAATCCTTAAGTTCGAAAAATCTATTAACCTGCATCTTATGGTCTTCAATAGAATAGACTTCTGGAATCTCATCATCTAAAACTGAAGATGTTCTAGGCTTAGTAAAGCTAAATAAACTAGTTGAACTTTCCTTTTCCTCAGTCTTCTTATGACTACAAATACAATTGCTTTTAAGCATACCACAATTTGGACAGAACATAGAATTTGACATTAAAAATATATTAGTATAGTATAATATAAATAAATTAACAAAGAGCATTTGACGAGAAATATTTATAAGTGATAACATGACCGAAAGAGGAAAATTATATGGAATTGGTGTTGGACCTGGAGATACAGAATTATTAACTTTAAAAGCAGCTAGAATTCTAGAAACTGTTCCTGTTGTTTTTTCACCAAAATCCTCAAAAGAAAAAGATAGTATTGCACTTTCAATAGTAAAACCAATAATAGAAAAAAGAAAAGATTATAAAAAATTAATGCTAGTAGAACCTATATTTCCAATGATAGAAAACAAAGATGAACTCGAAAAAGTTTGGACGTCAGCTTCTGAGTTAATTGCACAATATCTTGACAGTGGCCGTGATGTCGCATTTATAACTCTTGGAGACCCTTCAATTTTTAGTACTTATTCATATGTTCAAAAGAGATTAAAAGGAGCCTATGAAATCGAAACTGTTCCTGGAATCACATCATTTACAGCCTGTGCTGCTGCCCGTAATGAAGCACTGGTTGAGCAAAATGATATTTTATCCGTTGTTCCAAAGATTGACGATAGACTGGATAACGTGATGGAATATAGTAATGCAATAGCTTTAATGAAAGCATCAAGAAATATGCGTAAATTAGAGTTGAAGATTGAAAATAATAAACGCACTACCGATGTTTATTCTGTTCAAAATTGTACCCGTGAAAATGAGGAGATTGTGGAAGGTTTTTCAAAAGATAAACCCTACTTAACTACAACCATTATTAAATTAGATGATTAATTCAATGGTTCAATCTCAAAAACACATTTACCATCACCCATAGTATAACATTGTATTTCTATTACACTAACTGGTGAATTAAAGTATTCAGAAAATAAAGCTTCAAAAATGCCAGTATCTAAAAAACAAGCAGGTTTACCTGTTTTGGGTAATAATTCACATTCAAAACAATCAAAAGAAGTAACTTTTATAATATCGCCAATTTCAAATGACACTCTGCCTAAACCTTTTTCTTCCCAAAATTTAGCAATATTTGTCAAAAAAATTTCTAAATCCTCATCATATAATGAATCAAACAGAGATTTACCTATTCTATTTCCAGTAGCCTGCAAAACAGGATCTATATTAATTCCTTCTTGAATAAGCATTGATCTTAAGGTATGGAATAACAAAACTGTGAAATCACCATTATCATTAATTATATTATTAACCAAATATTCTTTTTGGGTTTCTTCAAGTTCTCTTTGTTCAGATAAATTAACAGAGCCCAAATATTTAGAATTAATGTAAAAAATTTTTTTTCTATTGTCATCGGGATGAATCTTATATGAAACAATACCCTTTTCCCTTAAACTTTTAAGGTGTACTGAAACGGTAGATTTTGATTTTCCAGTATTTGAAACAATTTCATCAAATTCCAATTCACTGCTTCTTAACATTTCTAGAATTGTAAGCTTTACTGGACTTTTAACTACATTAACACCAATATGTTTTTCAGGATTTGAGAATATCTGGATTGGCTTTTCATCACCCATTAATTTACACCTCTTATTTAATTGTTAAACTTTTAAGTTAATATAATTAACTAACAAAAAATTTAAAAAAAAAGAGGGTTAAAAAAAAGATTTAATCAACAAAGTTTTTTAATTTGTTCAAAAACTATAACCCACAGTTCTTTAAATCATAATCTATATATAGTTCTAAAATTCAAAGTTATATTAAATCTATATGTCATTCGTATGGATTAAAACAAAATATATTTTGAGGAAGATTATTATGAAAGCTAATGCTCAAAAAATAGCTGAAGGAGTATACTGGATTGGTGTTCTTGACTGGGATTTAAGAACCTACCACGGATACACCTTAGACGGTACCACATACAATGCTTACATTGTATTTGGAGAAGACAAAGTAGCAATTATTGATAATGCATACCCTGGAAAAACTGCTGAAATGATGGCTCGTATCGACGATGCATTTGCTCAAGAAGGCAGAGATGTAAAAGTTGATTACATCATCCAAAACCACGTAGAAAAAGACCATTCAGGTGTTTTATATGATTTACACAAAAGATTCCCTGAAGCACCAATTTACTGTACTGAAATTGCTGTAAAAGGTCTTTTAAAACATTACCCTAATTTAGAAGGTGCTGAATTTATTACTGTTGGAACTGGAGACACCTTAGATGTTGGCGGAAGAACCTTAGCATTCTTAGATGCATTTTTACTCCACTGGCCGGACAGCATGTTTACATTGCTTGCTGATGATACAGGAATTTTATTCCCTAACGACGCATTCGGTCAACACTTATGTTTCACCCAAAGATTCAGTGACGAAATCCCTGAATATGTATTAATGGATGCTGCTCAAAAATTCTACGCAAACTTAATTACTCCACTTTCAAAATTAGTGCTTAAAAAATTAAATGAAGTAGTGGAATTAGGATTACTTGAACAAATTAAAGTAATTGCACCATCACACGGTCAAATCTGGACCGACCCAATGCAAATTATCGGAGCATACCAAAACTGGGCAACCGGTGTATGTGAAGACAAAATCACTATTATTTACGACACAATGCACTACTCAACCCAAACCATGGCTCATGAAATTGCTGAAGGTGCAATGTCTGAAGGATATGATGTTGAAATCTTCTTCTTACATGAAGATGAAAGGTCAGAAATTGTTAAAAGTATTTTAACCAGTAAAGGAGTAGCTATTGGTGACCCTACCATTAACGATGTACCATACCCAAGTATTGGAGACATCATGTACTACTTAAAAGGTCTTTTATTCAACAGAACTGGTATTGAAAGAAAAGCTGTTACCTTTGGTTCAATGGGTGGAAGAGGAGGATCTCCTGCAAAACTCGCTGAAGAATTAGGTAACTGTGGATTCGATATTGTAGACACACAAGAAATCTACTTTGTACCAGATGATGAAGAAAATGATGCAAGTTACGAATTAGGTAAAAAATTAGCTCAAGCCTGTAAAGAATTATAATTTAAAATATTAAAATTAAAAATAATTATTGTTAAAAGGAGATGTATAAAATGGTAAAATACGAACATGAAATCGGAATTACTAAAGGAACACCTGTAGAAAAATTTGTTGCAGGAAACTTTGAAGGAGAAACTAACGAAGTCGGTATTTACTTAGCAATGTCTAGACAAGCTTCCAGAGAAGGCTATGGAGAATTAGCTGAAGTATTCAAAAGATTAGCATGGGAAGAAGCTGAACATGCAGCAAGATTCTGTGAAATGAACGGAATCATCAAAGACACCCTCAAAGAAAACATTGAATGGATGATGGGTGGAGAAAAAATGGCTAACGCTGAAAAAAGAGAAGCTTCCGAAAAAGCCGAAGAAGCTGGAATCGAAACCGCTGCTGATTTCTTCAGAGAAAGTTCCAAAGACGAAGGTCGTCACTACAAAATCTTAGAAGGCATATTAGAAAGATACTTCTAGTTGAAAGAATTAATTTTCTTTCAATTTCTTTATTTTTTTCACCAAAACCATCAATGAAGAAAAAAGTTAAAAATGAAATTTTCAGACAATTTCAGAATAGCATTTACTTAAAATATTGATTAATTATTTAATAGTTTACTATAAAAAATATAAAAATAATTTATTATAAAATTAAAATAATAAAAATAAAAAATAAAAAAATAGTTTTGAAACTGCATAATCTATATGAAACTAGCAACAATACTGAAAATAATAATCAATGCCATAACAACAGATATTGAATTTACAAGTGGTTTGTATATGCGCTCTGGAACTTTATAGCTGAGCAGTATTTCAAGCATTTTACCTCCGTCCAAAGGTTTCATTGGAAGTAAATTGAATGTACCGATTCCTAAGTTTAAAATAAACATCCATTGGAATAATTCAGCTAAACTGAAATAAATCCAAGGTAAAGGACCGAAAGCATTATTTTTTAACTCATAATGTTTGGCTGCCTGAATTCCAAAGTAACCTACGGAGTCATTGTTTGGATTTTTGTCAAGGGTCAGCGTATACGAACCATGGTCAGTTCCAACCGTAACATTATCACCCGGCTTAAATGACCCGACAATATTCATATAACTACTTGAATCATTAATAGTATGATTATCAATGGACTGTATAATCATTCCTTCTTTTAAATATTCGCTAGCAGGTGAATCACCAACTACACGATTAATTTCAATTCCATTTTCTGAAAAGTTAGCGGGAATGGCATAAGATGAAATAATTAAAAATATAACCAACGAAATAGCTGCAAGTGACATGTTGGCAACAGATCCTGCAGCATAAACTCTAAGCTGAGATAATCGGGAGGATGATTTTAGCTCATCTTCATCAGGTTCGACAAATGCACCGGGAATAATTGCAAATAATAATAAACCAATAGATTTAATGCTTATTTTTTCACTGACAGCCATTATACCATGGGAAAATTCATGAACTACTAGTACCGTAGCCAATCCTATTAATCCATAACCTAGTGGAACATAAATAGATGATCCGGGCATTTCAACACCAGGTATTACAAGAGAAACTGATGGAGTAGTAGTTACGGTTTCAAGTGACGATATCAAAAGCCAGGCCATGCCAACCATTGCAATAAAAGACACAACCACACCGAAGGTCATGAAATATTTCCAAAACCTTGGTGATATATCAGAAATACGTTTAATTAATCCTCTAAGTTTTTCTGTTCTCCACATTATTATTGGAAAATCTATTTCAAATCCATGATTAGATAATTTATTATTAAATATTAAAGCCACAGCCCAGATTATAAAGAAAGCTATCAGATAATAATAAATTCCATTCATCAAACCACCGTATTAACTACCAAAGTAGTGAATCAAAAAATACAACGTCGACTATATCGCCCTTTTGATATCCTTCATCATTTTCATCTATTATGATGTAACTGTTTGCCTCTACCATTGAGCGAATGATACCGGAACCTCTGTTTAAGATATGTCTTGCATACTCGCCATCAGAAAATGCGCGGATAAAATCAGTTCTTCCAAGTTGAGAAGGTATTTTCAATTTAGCTTCTCTTTGAACAATATGGAATTCGAAATTTCTGCCTTGCATTTTGAATAAGTATTTTCTTGCAAAAATATCAAATTGAGACATGGCTGCAACAGGTTGGCCTGAAAAAGTGAATATCATTTTATCATTAATTATTCCAGCACCAATTGGTTTACCCGGCCTTATTGCAACACCATGGAATAAAACTTCTCCCAAATCATCAACAACATCCAGTACAACATCCCCTTTACTAATGGCCGTTCCACCAGTTGTCATTATAATATCATATTCCTCACTAGCTTTTAAAACTTCTTGGCGAACCTCTTCAAAAGTATCACCTGCATGGGAAATGCTAACAATAGCTCCAGCATCTTCAATCATTGATTTGATAGCATATTTATTGGAATTAATAATTTTAGCACTATCTATCTCTTCTTTTGTAGGTTCAACCAATTCATTACCTGTGATAATTAACTTAATTTGAGGTTTTTTATAAACTTTAACTCTATCATAACCTGCTGAAGCAATCAATCCCATTTCCTGATATCTGATAAAAGTATTTTTAGATAAGATTTTTTCTCCTTTTTTAATATCTTCAGCTTTCGGAGAGACATTTTCTCCAGGAGTAACTTGAGAATATATGGTTAACTCATCACCATCTGTCGTAGTATACTCTTTCATTAAAACTGCATCTGCTCCTTTAGGAATAGGTGCACCAGTAGCAATTACAATAGCTTCACCATCATTTATTGTTTTTTCTGAGAAGTCTCCTGCACCTATAGCATCAACTATTTTTAATGTTTTTGGCACAGACTGTGATGCACCAAAAGTATTTTCACCCTTAAGTGCAAAACCATCCATTGCAGATTTATCAAATGGAGGTGAGTTATGATATGCTATGATTTCCTCAGCCAAAACCCTTTTATGTGCTTCTGCCAATGGAACTTCTTCTGTATCCATGACTTTTTGATTATCATCTATTAGTTTTAAAGCACCATTTAAAGAGTCTAATTTTGATAAAAACATCTAAACACCAGCCAATTTATGCCATATATTTTTCAATAACACCATAATAAGAATTATTTAACTCATCAATTGTAAATTCATTATCATTGATTTTCAAGGAATTACCTTTAACTTCCCCTACAACATTAACTGGAACATCAATTTTTGATAAAATATCATCACATGCATCAGCCTTAACAGTCACTAAATATCTGCCATGACTTTCAGAATAAAGCAATTGATTTTCATCCAATTCTTCAGAAGTTAATTCAACTTCACACCCTTTTTCAGAAGAAATAACCATTTCTGAAAGTGCAACAGCCAATCCTCCTGCTGAAACATCATGTATTGCAGTGATATTTTTATCTGCATCTTCATCCAATAATCCTAAAATAGTTTTAGCGTTAGCAACTTCATCATCAATTCTGATTCTTGGAGCAATACCCTTTTCCAAATCATGTATTGTACGGTGATACTCAGAACCTGTCAATTCATCATAAGTCTGACCAATTAATAAGATTTTATCTCCTTCATTTTTAAAGTCCATAGTTCGGATATTTTCAATATTTTCAACTCCAATTACTCCAACTGCAGGAGTAGGATTGATTTTAATTCCTTCAGTTTCATTATAGAAACTTACATTTCCACTGATTACAGGAGCGTCGAATTTTTCAGCTACCAAACTCATTCCTTCAATAGCTGTTTTAAATTGCCATAATATGTCCGGTTTTTCCGGATTACCGAAGTTAAGACAATCAACAACTGCATAAGGAGTAGCACCCATAGAAACTACATTACGAATAGCTTCAGCAACACATCCTGCAGCTCCATCAAATGGAGATAATTTAGTGTGGATTGTATTGGAATCGGTTGTAAGTGCAATAGCTGTTTCATCATCAATTCTTAAGACTGCAGCATCATCACCAGGTTTTACAACAGTTCTAACTTGAACCTCATGGTCATACTGTTTGTAAACCCAGCTTTTAGAAGCGATATTAGGTGAAGACAGTAACTTAAGTAAAGATTCCTTAATTGGAGGATGTTCAACTACCACAGGTTCCAAATCTTCAGGAATTTCCTCTAAAGGTCTGTCAATTGAAGGGGGGTCTGCCAATAAGATTGTAGGTAAGTTTGCAATTTCTTCGCCATCATCTGAAATAATCATGTTGTTGCCTTCGCGGACTTCTCCAATTACAGCAGAAACAATTTCATGCTTATCACAGATTTTTTGAGCGAGCTCTACATCTTTTGGATTAATAACAAAAACCATTCTTTCCTGTGATTCGGAAAGCATAATTTCATATGGAGTCATACCAGTTTCTCTTAAAGGAATTGCTCTTAAATCTACAAATGCAGCATTATTTGATGCGTCAACAAGCTCAGAAATACAGCAGGTAAGACCTCCACCACCTAAATCCTTAACACCACTAACATCAATTTTTTCCAATATTTCAAGTGATGCTTCCAATACTCTTTTTTTAGTAAACGGATCGGCTACCTGAACAGCAGGCCTGTCTTCAGTTTCAGAGTCAGATGTTAACTCTTCAGATGCAAAAGTTACACCATGAATTCCATCACGACCGGTTGTTCCACCCATTAAAAGGAATACATCTCCAAAATTAGGTGCCTGAGCACGGACAATATTCTCTTTTTCAACAAGTCCCACACACATTACATTAACTAACGGATTTGTTCTGAAAGATTCGTCAAATTCTATTTCACCTGCAACAGTTGGAACTCCTACACGATTTCCATAATCAGAAATTCCCTTTACTACATGTTCAAATAAATATCTGGACTTTTCATCTTCCATTAATCCAAATCTTAATGAATCTAAAAGTGCAATTGGCATGGCACCCATTGAAATAATATCCCTTAAAATTCCACCAATACCAGTTCCAGCTCCACCATAAGGTTCAATAGCTGACGGGTGGTTGTGAGATTCCATTCCTACAGCAAGAGCATACTTATCAGTTACTGATACTAATCCTGCATCATCTCCAGGACCCAAAATAATATTTTCTCCTTCTGTTGGAAAAGCTCTTAAAAATGGTCTACTACTTTTGTAAGAACAATGCTCTGAAAACATTACATCGAGCATTCCTTCTTCCAATTCGTTCATTTTCCTACCGAGGATTCCTTCAATGTATTCAATTTCTGAATCAGCTAAAGTCAT
>NZ_JAZTXC010000164.1:0-10322 GCF_045636185.1 Methanobrevibacter sp.
AAATTTATGTTCAGTTATAAAGAAAATAAAGAATTTTAAACAATAAACATGAACTTGATTATTTTAGCTTAAAAATAACATTAAAATAAATTAATCTTATTTTCTGCAAAAGATTGTTAAAATAAACAATACTTAATAAAATACTCAAAATTAATCATGAAAATATGACTAAATATTTCAAGTGTATTATAAGTATCATCCAATTATCGGACATCCCTATCAATTACTTTTCAAGCAATTGACGATAATTATCATTTTGACGTTTTAAAGAAATTATTGTTGTTTTATGAGTTTTCATCATTTCTTCTTTTTCTTTTATTAATAATTTAATCTGTTCATTTTGATTTTCAATAATCTGGTCTTTTTGAGCAAGCAAACCTTCATAAGTTTTAGAAATTTTTCTTAACTGCACTTCCAGATTCTCGGTATTCTCATTGATTTGCGTTTTATAGTCATCAATCAATAATCTAAGATATTTAACCTGGTCCTGCTTATCATCAATTATAACTTGTTTTTCTTTTATTTTATTATCCAAGTCATCCAATTCTTTCATTTTAGCTTTTTCATTATTGATTTCATTATCCAACTTATCTTCCAAATTCTTTTTTTCATATTTTAATTTGGTAGAATATAATTTTAATTTGTTAATTTCATCTTTTTTACTTTCAAGTTCCATGGTGAGTTCATCTATTTCACCATCTTTTAATTCTATTGTTTCTTTTAAATCTCTAAAACTTTGTTTTGACATTATTAGAAATATTTGATTTTAAATAATTTAAAAGTTTTTGAAAGCAAAATATATTAAAAATAAAAAGAAAATAAAACACATGGAATGTTATGTAACTTACAGTGTTAAAGGATTTTATGCATTTAATGAAAATAAAGAACTGATTGGAGAAAAATTATTTAAAGAAGATGAAATTCTCCAGAAACTGATTGAAATAGATAATAAAGAAATACCTAGGGAAGAAAGTGAATTAATTGAGGAATTATATGAAGATTATGACCTGATTATTATCGAATCCAATAAACGTGCATCAGATTATAATTGTGACAAAATAACTGTAAGAAATCCTAATCCTGCAGGAGATATCATAAGAAGTGAATTTGACTTGGATATTGATAATGACATTTATCAAAAGCTGGCAATTTATAAAATGAAAAAGGCACAAGCAGGTGAGGATAAGCACCTGATTCAAGCAATTAATTCCATAGATGAGATAGATGAATCAATTTCTAAACTGATTGAAAGAATTCGTGAATGGTATGCACTATACTTCCCAGAAATGGATTTGATTAAAAATAATGAAACCTACATTAAATTAATTTATGAAAATAAAACTAAAGAAGAAATAGTTAATGCTAAAAGTGATGCATTCCCTATCGACATGTTAGATATTGAAGATGATATAAATCCTGATGATTTAGGTATCATGAATAATTATGCCAAATCCATTTATGAACTTCAACAAACAAGAAAAAACATTATCAATTATATAGACATTAAAATGGAAACCATAGCACCTAATTTAAGATTGCTTGTTGGTTCTTCACTTGGAGCTAAGTTAATATCCCATGCGGGAGGACTTAAAAGACTGGCTACTTACCCTTCAAGTACTGTTCAAATCATGGGTGCTGAAAAAGCCTTATTCAGACATTTAAAAAGTGGAGACCGCCCTCCAAAATATGGTTTAATATACCAGCACCCACAGGTTCGCGGTGCAAAATGGTGGAACCGTGGAAAAATTGCCAGATTGCTTGCAGGAAGAATATCCCTAGCTGTAAGAAAAGATGTTTTTACTCATGATTTTGATCCAGAAATATTTAATGAATTTAATGCAAAAGCCGAAGAAATAGAAAAAAATAATCCATTCCCAACAAAAACTACTAAAAAAAGAAAAGAAGAAAAACAAAAATCAAAAAAGAGATATAGAAAAGGCAAAAAAAGAAGGAGGAGATGAAAATGGATGTTTTTTTAAAGGGCAATGAAGTTGCAACACGTAATTTAACTCCCGGCATTAGTGTTTATGGTGAAGAATTAATTGCAGAAGATGTTGAATATAGATTATGGAATCCAAGAAGGTCAAAATTGTCTGCTGCTATTTTAAATGGCTTAGAAAATTTAGATATCAAAAATGATTTTAAAGTATTATATTTAGGTGCATCAACTGGAACTACTGTTTCACATATTTCAGACATAGCATATGATGGAAAAATTTATGCTGTTGAATTTTCTCCTGTGACCGCTAAAAAATTAACTAGACTATCACGCCAAAGGCCTAATATTTATCCTATACTTGGAGATGCCACCAAACCTAAAGAATATATGAATATTATTGGAAAGGTTGATTTAATATACTGCGATGTTGCTCAGCCTACACAATCCGAATTGTTTATGAAAAATATGAACTTGTTTGGAAATGATAATGCATTAGGCATGTTAATGCTCAAAGCCAGAAGTATTGATGTAATACAAAAACCTAAAAAGATTTTCAAGCAAGAAGAAAAAAAATTAAAAGAGAAAGGATTTAAAATTATTGAAAAAATAAAACTGGAACCTTACGAAAAAGACCATATGGCATTCCTAGTAGAAAAAAATTTTTAATAAAAAATAGTGAATTTTCATTTCATATTTAGTGAATAACCACCTTAAAATTTTATTCAAAAATGTGAAGAAATAGGCAAAAAAGTATTACTTCGATACCTTTTTATACCATAAAATTAAATATTATATATGCTAATGCAAATAAATTAAAAGTTCACTAAATAATCCTTTAGGTATATTCACTCTACTAATCACTTCATTTAATTAAAACCTAAAGGAGTGAACTTATTTTTTAATATAACTCTTTTTTATGAATTTTAACATTTAAGTTAAAATAATGTCTTTTTATCAAAAAAGTATTACTAAAAATTAATTTTACAACATATATAAAACCACCTAAAAGCAATATTGACATTAACTTATTACAACAATAATTTTAGAAAAAACAATCAGAATAACATTTAAGTTTCACGAAACAACAATAACGAAAGTGATTAAGTTTAACCTAAAATCCATATCTAAAAAATAGCTTGAAAAAATCTATCAATTAAATGCATTTTAGATATTATTAAATTAATAGTTATAGAAAATAAATTAAAAATATTATCTTAAAAATTAATAATTAGAGTGGGCCCTAATATAAAATGAAAAAATAATTACCATCATCTACATGAAGTCTTTTTAGAAATGACATCCATGATAGTTTTTGCAATTTCATCCTTGCTTGCAAGTGGAACAGACACGACATCATCATCAATGATTAAAACTTCATTTTTATCAGACCCAAATTCACAATCTTTTTGAGAAACATCATTTGCAACAACAATATCCGTTCCTGCATCATTTATCTGTTTTCTAGCACAATAAATAATATCATCCGTAGAAATATTGAATTGCGCTTTAAACCCAACTAAAAAAATATCAGGATTAATCTCTTTAATATGACGAATGATCTTTAATGTAGGTTTTAAGCTGATTGATAGAGAAGACTCAGAATCGATTTTTTTATTCTTATAATCTACAACTTCAAAATCAGAAACAGCAGCAGTAGAAATAAAAATATCATATTCACCAACAATATCAAAAATAGCTTCTGCCATTTGCTTTGACGTTTCAACATGAATAACATTAAATAGCGGGGAAATTTCAACACTGACCTTAGCAGCAATCAATGTAACATCAGCACCTAAAATATAAGCCTGTTTTGCAAGAGCCAAACCCATCTTTCCAGAAGACTTATTAGTTATGCCTCTTACAGAATCAATTGGTTCAAAAGTTCCACCAAGACTAATTAAAACTTTTTTTCCACGAATAAGAATCACTTCTTAGCTAAGTTAATGCATCTTAAAGATTCCAGAACAATATCATCATTTGAAGGAAATTTAGCTTTTCCTTCATCCATTAAAGGAGGCATGAATGAAGCAGAACCTTCAGATTTGATTTTATCAATATTTTCTTCAATAGCTTTAAACATTGAATCGTGCATTGACGGAACAAATAAAATCGGAGTATCATGTCCATATGCGGTAATTAATAAAGTAGAAATAGGATTGTCCGCTATTTTATATGCAAATTTACTAATTGTATTTGCAGTAGCTGGAGCAACAAGTATTAAATCCTCTTGAGAATATTTAACATGCTCAATATCACCAGTTAATTCAGTGATAACTTTGCTTCCAGTAGCAAATTCCATAGAATTTGGATGAAGTATTTTACAAGCGGCTTCGCTCATAAAACATTTGACTTCTATACCCTGTCTTTTAAATTCTCTTGCCAATTTAACAGATTGACTGGCAGCCACACTGCCAGTAACACATAACACAATCATAAAATACCCCAAATATTATAAAAAAAATTAAATTTGAATATGGCTCATGATATAATCTGCTGCAGCCAAATTCGCTTCATACTTATCAATAGGTGCACTATACATTACAACATAAGCCTGATCGCCTTTTTCAAACCATAAAGCCTTATGCTGCCTCATAACACCATTATCAGAACTTGAAGTATAGATATATTGCAAAGCCTTTTTGCCATTAATATCAACTTCACCAGATGAAAGTAAATTAAACTTAGAATCTGCATGAATATTAGTGTATGAACTATTTACAAAAGAATTAAAGTCTCCAGTAAATTGTTTCTTCTCAACATTGATATTTACTTGACCAATTTCACGGTTATCAATAGCGCTCTCTTTAGAAATTGCAATTATAGAGTTATTAGAAGTTGCTTGAGATAATACCCAGTTTGATGGATAATTAACAATAACTCCCTCCTTAGATACAGTTAACATAGTAACCGTATCATTAGAGTTACTATTGCCATCATTTTGGTTGTTATTATTAAATTGAACATCATTTATTACAATATATCCGAATACTGCAATAACAACTAAAAGTATTACAACCCCAATTATTGTAAGTTTACTCATAAATTCACCATTAAATTAATATAATTATCCTTAATTACTTCAACCACTTTGATCCGGAGTAGGAGTCGGAGTCGGGGTAGGAGTAGGAGTCGGAGTAGGATCAACAGAACTTCCACCACCACTATCATCAGGAGTGACTGGAGTATTACTTGAACTTGAACCACCATTATACGTATTATAAGAAGAAGACGTATTTGTTTGAACAGTTGAAGTATAGTTAGATGTGGCTGTTTTATTAACATGAATATCCGCCACATTCGGAAATGCAGTATCGGTAACAATAGCTGATGCATTAGTACCGGCAAAAGACCCAAAATCAAAATTAAATACACCAAAACCTGCACCAACAGTAAAACCAATAGCTAAAATTAAAATAGCCACAAGTTTAAAAGTTCCAGAATCCATTGGAGCCTTATTACTTTGAGTGTCTCCCTTTTTTGGATTGATAATGTATTTTTGAACTAAATCTTCATTTTCTTTCTTTTCATTTTTAATTGGTTTTTTATCTTTAGGAGAATCAGAAGGTTTACCTTGCATTGATCTAATTCTATTAGTAGCTTCTCTAGCATCTAAAGCATTTAGTCTATCTTCATATTTAGAACGAAAATAAATATACTTTTCTTTAGAAATCTTTCCATGAGAATAATCAGATTCTAAACTCGCCATAATCTGTAGAAGTTTATCCTTATCACTAGACATACTACCCTCCCTAAATTAATGATTATTAATAATTATATCTAAACATTAATTTATAGTTTACTTAAATTCGGGATAGGAACCTAAGACTTTAAAGAAATAAGTTTTGTCTTCAATTTCCATGATAATTTTTTTAATAATATTATCTTTATAATGACCATAAAAATCAACAAAAAACAAGTATTTTCCTAATCCCTGCTTAGATGGTCTTGATTCGATTTTAGTTAAGTTAATTTCATATTCATTGAAAATTCCAAGTATTTTATAAAGAGAACCCGGATGATCTTCATAAATTGAAAAGATAATTGATGTTTTATCATTGCCTGATGGATCAGTTTCATCCTTGGACAATACGACAAAACGGGTTTCATTATTATCAACATCCTGAATATCCTTTAAAAGAATATCCAAATCATATAATTCAGCACTTTTAGTATGTCCAATGGCCGCTTTAGATTTATCGCCTATGATACTTTTTGCAGCGCTTGCAGTGCTGACCGCATAATGGGGCTGAATACTATTTTTTTCTATAAAGTTATGACATTGAGAAATAGCCTGCTGATGTGAGTAAACGTCTTTAATATCCTCAAGTTTAGTTCCTGGGTTAACTATTAAATTTTGATTAATTGAAATGATAACTTCACCAACAATATTCAAATCAAAATCATGCGCTAGGGAATCCAAAGTAATTCCAACAGGACCTTCAATAGAATTTTCAATAGGCACAATACCCATATCACATTGATTTGAATCAATACTCTCCATAACCGCAGGAATTGTACAATAAGGAACTAAATTATCCCCCAAAAGGGATGCTGCTTCATGAGAGAATGTTCCTTTCGGGCCAAGAAAAGAAATCATTTCTTCCATATTATCACTAAAAAAAGTTTAAAAAGCATAGCTGAAGAATAGCTACACTATGCTTCCAATTTTGAAATTAATCTTAAGATATCGGTTTGAGTTATTATACCAATGACCACATCATCCTCAACAACAGGCAAACCATTATAACCGGTTTCAATCATGATTTTTGCAACATCAGAAATAGAATCTTCTTTTGTTACAACAAGAGGATTTCTGGACATGATATCTTCAACCAATACTTCTTTAATTTGAGATTTTTGATATTTTTCTGGAACTTTTTTCCTAAAGTCAATGAATGCTCTCATTAAATCTTTAGAAGTAATCATTCCAACTAATTCTTCATCATCAATGACTGGAAGTCTACCGACATTGGAATCTATACTTACTCTTCTTGCATGAATGAGCCTTTCAGACGGTGAAACAGAAATAATTCCTTTAGTCATTACTTCTTTAGTGCAAATGTTATCGTATTCACCATCGATAGCCAATGTTACAAAGTCAGCTTTTGAAACAATACCAATCATTTCATCATTATCCATAACAGGCACGGATCCTATTCCATTTTCAAGCATGATGTTAGCTACTTCAGCTAAACGCATTGATTGTGGAACAGAAATAATGTCTTTAACCATTACAGATGAAACATGAAGCCTTGAAGCAGGCATACTTTCATATTTTGAAGAACCAAGTTTTTTCGCGATGTCTCTTTCAGAAACTATACCAACCAATTCTTTATTATTGAGAACTGGAAGACGTGAAATTCTATTTTTCCTAAGTAATTTTAAAGCATCAGCAAGACTTTGATCTTTATCTATAGTAATTAATGATGTGGACATTAAATTTTTGATTTGCATTGTCTGCCTCCATTATAATCCTTTAACAGCTCTTAAAATATCTCTTTCAGTTATAATACCAATTACAACATCATTTTTAATTACTGGTACACCACCAATATTACTTATCTTAAATAATTCACAGATTTCACCAATAGTGTCTTCTGGCTCAGCAGTAATAGCATCTTCAACCATAATGTCAGATAATTTTGTTTGCTCTAATATTTCACTAGCAGCATTTGAATTTAAATTATCAAAGAATTCTTTAGTATTAAAGAAACGAATAATGTCAGTTGAAGTTACAATACCCAATAATTTTTTAGCTGCTTTAGAAATGTCAGCTTCTCCACCGACAATAGGAATTCTTCTTAATCCATTCCTAACCATAATCTTACATGCACTTTCGATTGGAGTACCTGGAGTGGTATTGAACACTTTTGTAGTCATATAATCCTGTGCAGTCCTATCATCAATCTCTGTTGCAAGAGATAATGCAATATCTCTTTCGGTTACAATTCCACTGAGTTTATCATCAGCATCTACAAGAGGAAGAGCCCCAATTTGATTAGCCAACATTACATCAACGACTTCATTGATTGAAGATTTGTCGGATAAAGCAATAACTTCACGTGACATAATTTCACGGACAGGCTCATTTATAGCTGCTAAAAAGTTGTCTTGGTATTTCTTTTCAATAATATTAAATTTGTCTCCCCCGCCAAAGAAATCTAATATATCCATTACTGTAACAAAACCTAAAATTTTACCAGATCCTGGATCAGTAATTGGTAACCTTCTGAATTGGTGTTCCATCATTACTTTAGCAGTATCTTTGATACTTTTGGAAGGAGGAATGGATACAACATCTTTGGATGCTATTTTCATAATTTCTCCTTGCTTATCATGAATTTTAGTTTCTTGTTCAACAGAGCCTCTATTCATTGATTTTCTTAAGTTAATGGATGTTTTTTCTTTCATTTATACACCTCTTTATTGTAATCATAATAGCTAAAATAAAATCATTTTACTCAATATTCAAAATTTTATGAATTTGAGGAATAGTGGAAACCTTAAAATATTTACCAACAATCTCTGAAAATTCAAATAAAGAATTAGAAATACCTTTCCAATCACTTAAAGGACTAGAAGGCTGAATGATAAACTGAAGGTCATTCTTATAAATTATCTCATCATCAATTTTTTTAATTACCTCTTCAAATGATTCTATTTTTAAGCATGGCAAAATAACTAATTTACAATATACATTTATAGATTTTTCTATTAATAAATTTAGTGATTTAATTTCATTTAAAAAAATATCTTCTTCAAAATCGCCATTAAATTGCTCTTTGAGCTTTATATCAAGTGAAACAATATCTAAATTGTCAATTGAATCAATATTTTCCGGTAGTGTACCGTTAGTCTCAAGCATTATATCAAGATTTGTAAGTTTTGAAACTTCATTAATAAATTCCGGATATAATGATGGTTCACCACCCGTAAAAGATATAGTATGACAGTCAGGGGTTAAAATACTTTCGATTTTTGACACAACTTGAGCAGGTGTCATAAGCACACCATCATTTTTAGAAATGCTGTTTTTAGTATCACAATAACTGCAATTTAAGTTACAGCCAGCAAAACGTACAAAAATCTGTCTTTGACCTATTAGAACACCTTCTCCTTGAAAAGAAGAAAATATTTCAATAATTGGAGCTTTCATTTTTACTCCACAAACTCTTTCTTATACTGAGCTCCCTGACCAATACCTTCATTGACACAAACTGAAATATATTCCAAATTATCATAGGTTTCAGCCAATTTACGAGCCAATGTTTCTGCAAAAAATTGAGATAACTCTTCAGCAGAAGTATAAGGAAGTGGCAAGAATACACAATCAACAGAAGGTATTGAATAACCTTTACCATCAATTTTAAAGAATACTGTTTTCTCTTTTTTCAAATCAAAAATTGAATTTGATTCCTTGTCAAAATCCTTAATATCAATTAAGGTATTGTATACCGGAATTAAAAGCCTGTGATCAAGTTCATCACAGAGTGCTTTAGTATATTTTTTTACATCTTTAAAATCAACTACAAATTCAAAATCTCCTGCTCTTTCTCCTTCAATTTCCACATCAACGAAATAGGAATGGCCATGGATAAATCCACAAGATTCATGGCCAGGAATAATATGGGCGGATGAGAATCTTAAATTAGATTGTATACCATTAATTAAAATCTTCATAATAACACCTTGGTTTTACTAATATCTTTTTCAATTGTTTCAAGTTCATCAATATAACGATTAACAACCTCAAAAATTAAATCTTTTAGATTATCCTTGTTGAAGACATTGCCATCATCAATATCATAAAGACCTATAGTTTCAACATCACTAGGTGTTCCCTTATCTTCCAAATTAAGTGCAAAATGAATTTTTGCAGAACTTAGGGAAACACTGGCTATTGAAATACTAAGTTTTCTGCCGTCAACAAAAATATCATCACCCTCACGGGTAGTTTTAACTCCTTTTTCAGTTAAGATTTCTCTGAAAATCATTACAAGAAGTCTTTGACGAAGATAAGCAATTCTCATATTGGTTGGTTGCTGGTCAAAAAATTCACAAATAAAATTAACCATATAATTGGATTTGATTTCTAACCCCACATCGGCAAAATCTTTTAGGTTATCCGGAGTGATATTTACCGGCCCGATCCATGTCACGATTGAAGAACCATAAATTCCAAACTCCTGAAAGGCCCATGATGGATTTATCTGACTGCCATCATATTCAAAAATATCTTCAACATGTTTATGAGTTATATTCATTTTAAAACCTATTTTATTTTTTAGAATAACTATATCCTATACATTATAGTATATTAGATAAAAGTGTTTAATAAGGTTAATGAAAAAATCTTTAAAAACTGTCGATTGAAAAGTAGTGT
>NZ_JAZTXC010000165.1:0-7666 GCF_045636185.1 Methanobrevibacter sp.
CTAAAAAACATTAACTTTATATGTACTTAAAACAAATATTTTATTACTGTTAAAATTTTAGCAGTTTGCTTTTTTTGGGATAAGTTCCCATTGGATGTGGCTTTTATAGCTGAACAAAAAAAGGTGAAATTTATGTATAAATATATTAGAGATGCTTGGAAAAACCCAGATGAGTCCTACGTACGTGAACTCATGTGGCAAAGAGCTCCAAAATGGAGACGTCAAAAAGTAGTACAAAGAATCGACAGACCTACTAGATTAGACAGAGCTAGAAGTTTAGGTTACAGAGCTAAAAAAGGTTTCGTTTTAGTAAGAACCAGAGTAAGACGTGGTGGAAGAAGAAAATCACGTTTCAAAGGCGGTCGTAAACCTAAAAGAATGGGTGTAAACAAAATCACTCAAGCAAAATCTATTCAAAGAATTGCTGAAGAAAGAGTAGGTAAAAAATACCCTAACTTAGAAGTATTAAACTCTTACTGGGTATGGTCTGACGGTAAATATAAATACTACGAAGTTATTTTAGTAGATCCACAAAGTCCTTCTATCATCAACGATAAAAAAATCAATTGGATTTGCTCCAAAAAACACACTAACAGAGCTTTAAGAGGCTTAACTAGTGCTGGTAACAAAGGACGTGGAATAAAATCTAAAGGAAAAGGTAGTGAACAAGCAAGAAGAAGAGATTTATAATCTCTCTTTTTTACTACTCTTTTTTGATTTTCATGATACATAATATAAAATTTAGAGTCTTTGTTTATGAAAACGAAGATGTTGAAGAACTGTCACAAGCTATTTTAAATATTCTGCCTGAAGCCGAAATAGAAGCAGAAGAGGCTGAAGGTTTGACTGAAGATAAAATAATTATATTATCAGGTGTTGTTTCTAAGAAAAGATACACCAAAGCTTTTTTTAACTTGCTTTTGGAATCCGTGGATTTGGATAAATTAAATGCTGATTTAGAGCGAAAAATCGATGAAAAAGGAAACTGGTTTTTAAGATTTGATAAAGCTGATGCCATGGATGAAAAATTGACTATTGTTGATTCCGGTGATTCAATTCATCTTAAAATAAAAATTGCTGCTTATCCTGCAAAAAAAGAAATTGCGGTTGAAAAGGTTAGGGAAGCTATTTTGGATGGATGATATGAATTTTCAAGAGGTCATTGCTTATTTTGAAGAAATATCTGATGAAAACGTTGTCAATTCCAATAAAAGATTTGCAATTGGATGTGAGTATTCATATGGTATTAGACTTCCTGTTATTAGAAAATTAGCTAAAGAAATTGGAAAAGACCATGATTTAGCTATTGAACTATGGAATCATCCCTATCATGAATCTCATTTGCTTGCTACAATGATAGAAGAAAAAGAGAAAGTCACTTCTAAACAATTGAACGAATGGGTTAATTCATTCTATTCATGGGATATTGTAGATCAGGCCTGTCTTAACTTACTGGTTGATTTGCAGGAAGCTCGAGATAACATTTTCATATGGTGTGAATCTGAAAAGGAATTCGTTAAAAGAACTGCTTTCAGTTTGATTGCGGTTATTGCAGTTCGTGATAAGAATGCTGAATCAGCATATTTTGATAAGTATTTTCCATTAATTAAAAAAGCTGCTTTTGATAATAGAAACTTTGTTAAAAAATCAGTTAATTGGGCTTTAAGACAAATTGGCAAACGTGACATTGAATGTAATAGAAAAGCATTGGATGTTGCTTATGAAATCTCAGAAATTGATGATAAGACCTGCAGGTGGATTTCATCCAATGCAATTAAGGAACTTGAAAGTGAAAAAGTTCAAAAGAAATTGTCTTAATTAATTGTCTACTTACATTTAATGAGTTAGAAAGATGTATTTTTCATTCAGTTTTGTTTAAATTAAATGTTCATTTCATGATTTTGCTGTTTTGAATAATGCCTGCTTAAATAATTCATGCTATAGTTCATTATATTGGCGGAATGTTCAATCAATTTTTTTAATGAATTTGGCCGGAACACCGCCGACCACTGTTTTTTCACTGACATCCTTTGTCACAACTGCTCCTGCTGCAATGATTGCTCCATCGCCAATTGTAACTCCGGGCAGTATTGTAGCATTGGAACCGATCCAGACTTTATTTCCAATATTGATTGGTGCGGGACATAAATTGCCTCTTTTTTCAGGATCTTCTTCATGGTTTAATGTTGCCAGAACAACATTATGTCCAATCAACACATCATCGCCGATGTAAATTCCGCCCTGATCCTGGAATTTACAGTCAGAGTTAATGAAAACGTTTTTTCCAAGATGTATGTTTTTTCCGAAATCAGTGTAAAATGGTGGAAAAATTCTGAATTCATCATCAACATCTTTTCCAATTAATTTAGAGAATAATTCTCTTATTTCTTCAAATTCGTGGTATTGATAATTGATATCGCAGGTTATTTTTTGGGCTTCCTGTGAATAATAATTGCAGGCTTCTGCCCCTTCTTCATCCATTATTAATGTTTTTCCATTGTTGAAAATTTCTAATAGTTTTTCTAGTTCTAACATATTATTTAATCTTTAATTTAATGAATATAATAATTTTCATGGGCATTTCATGTTAATACATTTTATTAATAGCTTATACACAATATTTATTACATCTTCATTTAAAAAATCAGTCTAGTCTGGAGCCTTTTCTTTGACTGGTATTGTATTATAAATCAATAAGTGACTTAAAAAAAGCCAGAAAATATTATGATAAATATGTGGAATTGAAAAATGATTGCGTTATGGGTTTTGATGAATTTTAACAGTTTCTATGGTGTTGGTAAAGAATTGAACTATCTCAAATCCTACAAATGAGATAGTTCGGATATTATGGATTATTATGTAGGTATCCTTTTACTCATTTGACTTACTATTCCGTTTCTGGCATCATTCAAATTAATTCCCGTTTCTCCTTGAACTATGGATTCAATATCACTTAAACTCATATTGCTTGTATAATTTCTTGCATTTGACAGTAGGTCTCCACTTATATTTCCTGCTCTGGAAAGGGTAGTGTTTAAATCGGTATTGTTTGGATAAACATTTTTGTACTGTACTGATTTTGCCATATGGACTGCAATGTTCTTGTCGTTGCAGCAGATTAGGATATTGTCGTGAGTAGTTTCATTAGATAATGGAATGCAATAAAATTTGCCCTTATAATTTACTTTAATGAAATCGAATACATGGATTTCTAATAATTCGTCGGCATTTATCATATAACAGGTAAATCCGTCAATAGTTTGTTTTTCTCCATTTTTTGTTAGTAAATCATTAATGGTATTAAAACCTACTTCAGGCACTACTTTGAAAATGTTTCTGTTGGCATTACTATTGTATGTAACTAATATTCCCTTCTCCCAGTTCCATATTTTAGCGCCTTGAAAATCTCCGCCATATTTGGTCTGATTGGCGGGAACTTCTATGCTTGTTCCATTTGGTGTTATATAAATTCTTTCATAATTTACTGTAGTTAGCAGTACTATAATAATGCCTGATATAATGATTAAAAGTATTATGCAAATTATAATTATTTTTTTATTATCCATATATTAGGCTCCCTTTTAGTTGTTTATAAGTTTTTTTTACCGCAGCATTATCTGATTTATATTATTTTCTTTTAAAATGTGAGTAAAACAACTGTTAATATTAATATTATAATTAAAGATTGTATTTCATAATATATAATGCTAATCAGATACTTTCATTCACAATTCATTAAAATTTGAATTATCAATTTTTTCCTTATCATCAATAAATAGGATTGTCAAGATAAGCATTACAACATGCAAAATAAGCAGAATAAATGAAGTCTGATTGAATGCCACAACTGAAGCATGATTGTGGTCTATTGTGCCTCCTGCCAAAATGGCCACTATGACAACTACCACTGATGAGCCGATAGCGGCAAAAATCTGTCTTAATGTATTGTTGACTGCAGTTCCGTCCTCTACCTTATCGGATACCATGGTCATAGTCCATGTTGTGGCAGGCATCAGAGCCAAACCTACACCGATAAAACGGATTGACTGAGTTATGGTCATAAATTCAAAGGAGGAATCCTGAGTATAGAACATCATGCTTCCAAATCCTATTATGGAAAAGATACAACTCATAATGAGTACCTTTCTTATTCCTATTCTATTTGTAAGTAATGGGCCTATGATATTAAAGATAATTATCAATAATCCGCCGGGCAGGAGTACTGAAGCGGAAAAGATTGCAGAATTGTAAGCTATTCCCTGAATGAATATTGGAATAAGTGCAGTACATCCATTTAAACATGAAAAAAGAATACAGATAAATGTTGTGCCCACTAAGAAATGCCTGTTTTTAAGTATGGATAAGTTAATTAAAGGCTTTTCTAATTTTGATTGGCGTTTTACAAATAATGTTAAAGTTATAATTCCTATGATTATCGGCAAGATTACCATATGATGTGTAAATCCGTAATCTGCAACATTTGTAAAACCAAGCATTATGCCTGCACATCCAATTATTGACAATACAACAGACAGATAGTCAAGAGGGTAATCTTCAGTAGGGGTATTGTCTTTTACAAATATCATGCCTAAAACTAATAGAATTATCGTGGCTATTGTGAAAAATGAGAAGAGTTCTCTCCAGCCATATAATGTTATGACAAATCCTCCTAAAAAAGAACCGATGACTGGGGCTATTGCAATTACCAAACCGTATAGTCCCATATATGTCTGCCATTTTTCTTCAGGTATAATTCTCAGGAGCAAAATCTGAACATATGGCATTATAATACCGTTTCCAATTGCCTGAAGAATTCTACCAATAATCAGAACAATCAGGGAAGTTGAAAAATAACAGATTATTGATCCTAAAAGGAATATGAACAATGAAAAGAAAAATATTGCTTTTGCACTGAATCTGCGTGATATAAAAGCACTCAGAGGAATCATGACTCCTACTACAAGTAGAAATACTGAATAGGACCACTGCGCTTGTGTTGATGAGACAGAAAAGTCACTCATCAAATATACGACACCTGTTGTAATAATGGATTGGGCTATGCATACTAGGCTTGAGGCTAAAGTAAACAAAACTAACAGCTGCATATTATGGCTTAATTTGATATTCATTTTTTCACTAATCCTTATTATAATTAGTTTTATATTATGAATATTATTTATATTTTAAGGGGATTTTTTTTGAAAGATGCTTGAAAAGAAAGAAATGTGGATATACTAAACAAAAAATAGTTAGGATAAAAAATAGCTATTAATCTTAAAAAAATAAATAATTTGCAAGAAAATACTTACAAATAATTAAAACTAGGGGATTAAATCAATATAATGTTTATATTGTATTATTCATAGTCTTTGATTGTTCATTTTCATTTATCCAGTTTCATCAATGACTTGATGATTTCTTCAATGCCTTTTCCTTCTTATGCAGCATCAAATACGTCTTTAATTATGTTTAAAATATTTTGTTTATTTTCGGGGGATTCTAGAATTTTACCAATAGCTAAATCAATATCTTCTGCTTTTACAGTTTTTCTTTTGCATATTTTGCATATATAACTGCTTTTTTAGAGACTTCTTCTGCGTATCTTCTAAGTATTCAACTAATGCATCTACTGCATCAGCATTTACTCTTTCAGCACCTGCTTCTTGAATAATTCTTTTTACAGGAGCCTTTGAAATAGCCATGTTTTCACCCTTTTTTTCAATTTTGGTTCTAGATTTGACCATTGGGATATATTCAGTTTAAAAATAATCGTTTGGTTTTTTTTGGATTTGTATTGTTTTTTTTGAAAGGTATTTTTAATTTTCTTATCTTTCAGGTTAATGTTGGTGTAGTAAAATAAATTTAATTAATTATTATTCTGGAGGAGTTGTACTACTTTTTCTCTATATACTAATTTTTTAAAAATTTAATTTATATATGATGATTTCTAAAAATAATTACATAGTCCCGTGGGGTAGTGGCAATCCTTTTGGGCCCTGGACCCAAAGATAGCGGTTCGACTCCGCTCGGGACTACTTTATTTTAGATAACAAAAATATACAAATTCATTAATTTTTATGTTTAATTTAGTTCATTAAATCATAGGGTCATAAAAACTGGCATATTTTAATCTGAGTATAAAAAACTATTTAAATAAATAATAACAAATAAAAACGTGCTATTTTTAAAAAACAAAAAATATATGGCAATTAATAAATCAGGAGGATTTTTTTATTTCTAAAACCAATCCCTATTCTGAAAGATTTAAACTGGATAAAGATAGGAAAAAACCCGACGGAGGAATTGATAAGAGCCCTCGATGGAAAGAGTATAAGTTACATTTTATTGCATTAATTATACTTATTATTTCAATATACATTGGAGTTAGGGAGATTAAAATAACAGACAACGTCAGTTTCCTATTACTGCCTATAACATATTCAATTGTTATCGGAATGGCTGTCTATTTGTCAAAACATTTTAAATGGGTCCGTGATGAAGAATCTAAAATTGCTGAAGGAATCATGGCCATACTTCTTGGTGACATAATATCCAAACTTGCTATTTCAAGTGGACAGTCCATCTATATGATTTTTAATGTAGGTCCTGCCTTGATTTTACAGTTATTTGGGGACATCTGTACTATTATAGCATTGCCTGTTGCTTTACTTTTAGGTTTTAGAAGAGAAGCTGTTGGAATGACAAGTTCAATTTGTCGTGACCCCAATGTAGCAATTATTATTGACAGATATGGAATTTCATCTCCAGAGTCACGTGGAGTTTTATTTATTTATATCGTAGGAACCATCATTGGTGCTTTATATATGAGTTTCTTTGCAAGCCTATGTGTCTCACTCCTGCCGTTACATCCATATGCATATGCAATGGCATCTGGTGTAGGAAGTGCAAGCATGAACGCCGCAGGTTTAGTTCCATTAGTGAATTTATACCCCTCCATGGCTACTCAGTTAGAAGCTTTTGCAGGATGCAGTAATGTTCTTTCATCCGCTTTTGGTATCTACATGTTCATATTTATTTCATTGCCCCTTACAGAAAAATTATATTCATGGTTAGCTCCGATTTTATGCAAAGGTCATGCCGTTGAGTTTGATGGCATCATTCAGGATGAAGACGATGGAAATAATCCATTTGGATTGAAAATGAATAACCTTCCTAAAATTGTTACCGTGTTTTTAATATTTTCAGTAATTGTTGCTATCGGAAATGCTTTTGGCAATCATGCTACATTTGTTGATTCATTAATTGGAATGCTTGTTATTGTAGGCATTGCATTTATAGGCTTGTGTGTTGGAGAAATCATTCCATTTCATATACCATCAATCATCTTAATATGTATAATTGGTATGATTTTTGCAATTCCAGGAGTTCCAACCGCTGATTTTGTGGCTCATTATGCTTCTCAAGTTGATTTAACTACAATCTGTGCAGCATTTTTAGCTTATGTTGGTATAGCAATGGGTAGAGACTGGGGAGAGTTTAAAAAGATTGGTTGGAGAGGAATTCTTATTACTTTAGTTGTGATTACTGGAACTTACCTTGGTTCTGCAATAATTGCAAACGTAATTTTAGTCTTATCAGGATCAATCTAATTGATTCATTTCTATTTTTAATATTATAGATAAAATTAAATGAATTTTAAAAATAA
>NZ_JAZTXC010000166.1:0-4469 GCF_045636185.1 Methanobrevibacter sp.
AAGTAATAACCAGACTATACCACAGCTGCAAAAGTAAAAGTGCGGCGTCCGGGATTTGAACCCGGGTCTCTAACGTGGCAGGCTAGAGTCTTAACCAGGCTGGACTAACACCGCATAAAAATAAACAACAATATTATATTATGCAATTATGCTATATAAAAGTTTTGTTTTAATGACATTAAAAGGGCAAAAATAAAATTTGAAAAATTTTAATATAGGTCAAAATTGCATTTAATAACAATAGCTACAATTTGCCCTTTCATTAAATCATCTATTTTTTTCTAGCAGTTACACAAATCCAATCGTTTTTATCTTCAATATAAGATTTAAAATCCTTAAATCCTGTCTTTTCAAGAGATTCCCTTAGGACATCTTCAGAGTATATCTTCATGTCCAGCAATTCCACAAGATCATCATATTTTTCCATTTCGCCTTCCCTGTAGACTGCCTCATTACAGAAAAATAACAGGCCGTTTTTTTTCAATACCCTGTTAACTTCCTTCAAATCATTGATGAAATCGGGCCAGAAATATATAGTTTCAAAACCTGTCACAATATCAAAGCTATTGTCTTCAAAGGGCATTTTGGATACAGATCCCCGAATCACCTCGACTTTGCCCTCATCTATGGCTTTCCGGTTGAGTTCAATTGACATTTTTACACTCACTTCAGAATAGTCAATTCCGAATACCTTACCTTCTGTGATTAGCTTTGCAAATCTTTCAATATTCTTTCCGCCTCCGCATCCGATATCAAGAATCATGTCACCTTTCGGAATGTCAAAATGGCTGACTCCCCATTGAGCCATAAGTTCATGGGACTTGTTCATCCTGTCAAGAATCTTGCGTCCCAGTTTGCCTATAGGCTTTCTTGCATTAATGATTAATTCTTTATCTTCAATGTGATGACCAGTATTCACTTTATCCTTGTCACTCATGTTAACACCTACTTTTTAAATCCTTTTCTTGTTTTAATAGCTTGACCAGTTTGGAAATTATTGATTTCAACTGCAGATAATAATGATTTACCGAATGCAAGGAGCTTGTCCTCTTCGTTAACAATCAGCACTTCATCATTGGCCCTTATGCCGTCATCGCATTCCACTACAAATTTGGAGAATACACTTTTTCCGTCAAGGGCAAATGGCTCTGAGTCTTTGTTGACTACAACACGGTTTTTAGGATATGGTGCTGCAGCATGAAGTCTTCTGGCACCTTCCTTGGAGAGTACCAAATATGAATCTGATGCTCTCATATTAACAATCAGGGTTTTTCCGTCATAGATATGTCTTATTTTGCCTGTCTTTTTACTCTTTTCTATATTGATGTTGCCTTTAAACAGTGCTTCACCGGCACCCCATCCGAATTGATAGTTGGCTATTGCTTTTATCTTGCGAACATCATCCTTTGCATACCTTATATCCTCATCAACAATTTCCGGCAAATCCAAATCCAGGTTTCTCACTATTCTCGGATGTATCAGTACATGATCATATTCACCTATGAATTCATCAAGGAAATCCTTAAGATAAGCCTTGCTGTCGCTGTCAGGTATCTTTGGAGCGGCATTTTGACTCAAAGGATAGAGCTCGTCAATTTCAAGAGGCACCAAACCGAATGGAATGTCTAGTACCATAAAGTCAGCATTGTCCAAATCCAGTTCATGCCTGCTGCCGCATATGTGGAACTGTCCCAGCTTGCCTGAAATGAATTTGGAATAAGGTTTTCTTGAAGGTGGAAGAATTATCAAATCCCTCTTTTTAGGCATTTGACGAAGCTTCTCATGATGCCTAAGGACTTCCGGCCTGCCCAATGATTCAGGACCTGTGTAGAAAAATGCAGACTTTTTGCTTCTAGGGTCGTATTCCTCAAAGGATTCATTATAGTTTTTAAGCTGGCGAACAGCATCCAAAAGTGCAGGATGGGCTCTGCAGCGCTCTTCGACAAGTTCCATCAAGCTTCCTTCATGGATTGCCTGCCTGATTAATCTGAGCTCTGCAAATGAAACATAGAGGTTATGCTGTGCAATCAAATCCCTTCTTTCCTTTTTAGGCATTGCCCTCAAGTCATCCGGAGTGTATTTTGAGCACACTTCACAGGAACACGGCATTTCATGAAGATTTTCCAGCTTGAATGTGCCTCTTGTTGACAGCAGCCTGTCATCTTCCGCATAGAGAATATAAGCAGCAGAATCAAAGAGGTCACATCCCATTGCAACTGCAAGGGCAAATATCATAGGATGTCCTGCTCCCATCAGATGGCGAGCGGTATTGTCCGGAAGATACATTATGGAGTTCATGACGACATCAACGAGCTCCCTGTAATGATATGATTCCATCAAAGGCACTACTGCACCGATAGGATACAGGTCAGCATCCAATTCAGACAATTTCCTTGCGCATTTCTGTCTCAGGTCCATGAATGTTGATCCCTGAACTACTGAGTTGAGAAGCATTTCAATATCATTGTCCTTTTTAAACTCGACCGCTTCCCTTGCACGTTCAAGGGTGATTTCCAAATCACTTTCTGCTTTTTCCCTTTCTACAAATGGTGCCGTTGGAATGTCAAGGCTTGTTCCAATATCGGTTCCTATCTGTTCCTGATATTCTATGACTTCCTTATTAGTAATTTCAACATCACCATATACGGACAGCTGAAAGGAACCTGAATCCGTCATGACCGGTCCGTCGAAGTTAATCATTTTATGAAGACCTTTATCAATAGCTTTCTGCTTTAAATCTTCATCTTTATAAATTAAATAAGCATTAGTAATTACTATATCCGCACCATACTTTTTAACATCAATTTCCTGTTTGCGCGGGTGTATTACTGGCATTAATGCAGGAGTTTTAACATTTCCATGTTTTGTCTTTAAAACACCTACTCTTCCTCTCATATCTTTGGCTTTTATTTCAAACATTTAATAACCTTAAAACAATTAGTTAGAATTAATTTATTTATAAAAAATTATTTAAATTTAACTTTAATTTTAAAAAAAAAATTAAAAAAAAACAAAATAAGGTTAAGTGTGGATTAACCTTATATTCAAGGCAAAATTGCCTTTATGTTCAATTATGAGCTAGTTTTTAAGTCCAAATTGATACCATTGCTCAATGGTCCACTTGAATAAGTTACATTTGGAAATTGGGTGTGTGTTTGTCCAGAATTCATATTAAGGAGGAATTCATCAAAGGACCACTGGAACAGTACAGATATGGGATGACCCATTTTCAAATATGGAGATGTTTTCTTATACGGGAAAGGAAATTATTTGGAACTATTTTTTGAAAATTCAAATCCATACCGAAATTATGAGTCATCAAAGCTTTGAAGGCAGAAGCCAAATCATGACCCTAATTAATAGGTTAGATACTTCGTTTTTTATGGCAGATGAAATAACATCCCTTTGACAAGACGCGATATTTATTTACCAGATTTTTGAATAATGTTTTTGAAACATTGAATCATAACTAAATTTTATTTGATTGGGATATTATTCCTTTTTTCACCATCATTTAAATTTAAAGGCCATTTGTGGCTTTTGACTTTCATTTTCATGAAAATTCTGCTCTAAAGGCTTCTCATGAATTTGTTTGTATAAAATCATGTTTCCATAAGTTTCGTTAGAAACTTCGTTTAGGAGTTTTGACCATTCATCACTTCAAAACCCTCAGACGATTCATAGAATCTTTCGCATACAATTAGGAGTCTGAAGAATTGAATGATCTGTCCGATTCATTCAAACCCGACTCGCCAGGTTCAGCTTCATCAACAGCTACAGCCGAAACCTCCGAGATTACTGCGAAAGACAACATAACAATCAAAAACATCAATACAATATTTTTTCCATTATGCATTTTTCACCTCTCTCATTAAACTCCAACCTTGGGAATTATTCATGATTTATCATGAAACTTTTTCAAAGGATTTTTCTCAAATCTTTAAATCCTCCCAAGATTGTTAGTAACTATTAACTGGTAAGTAGTATATAAAGTTTTTTATTGAAAATAAGGATAAAAATGCCCATAAATGTTAAAAAAAGCCAAAATTAAATAGCTAAAAATACCTGAAATTGACTGGAACTTTTACAGAAAAGCCGAAAAAATGGATATTTAAAAGCATTTTTCCCAAAGTCCATATAACATAATATTACTTTTTTAGGTTTAATATAATATTTAAAGAGCTATTTTAATAAAATATCAATTAAAATAACTTATTTATATCTAAATTAAAATAAAATTACCTGATTAATTCAAAAATGCCCTTAAAATTAAAAATGTTTTTAAAAAGGAATTAGTTAAATCAAATGAATTTTAAATCCCTTTTTAGGCAAAGGGTTAAAATTAAACAAAATAACATTTTCCTAATTTCAGCAAAATTCAGCATAGGCAAATTTATCGAATCGGAAATTAGCATTAAATTGTTTTAATTATTAAAATTGACACAAATATTGCTTGTTTAAGCCCAATT